>NZ_JARTJQ010000126.1:0-15302 GCF_036225245.1 Weizmannia sp. CD-2023 | reverse complement strand
TTTACGTGCGGAATATGCGGTCGAAAACGAAGTAATGACAAAAGTGCTCCGCCAGGCCCGCGATGCGCTGGAAAAAGGGCAGTCGATGACAGAACCGATGCGGCGCCACTGGGTCTTTCCTCCACTTGTCACGCAGATGATTGCGATCGGCGAGGAAACCGGTGCGCTGGACGCCATGCTTGGCAAAGTCGCTGACTTTTACGAAGCAGAAGTGGAAGCCGCTACCGACCAGATCAAAGCGCTGATTGAGCCGTTTATGATCGTCGTCCTCGCAGCCGTTGTCGGCACGATCATTGCCGCGATTATGATACCAATGTTCGAAATTTATAATAATGTTCAATAAATTGATCAAAAAAAGGTAGGATTATGCAACACAACCATGTATAATATAGGTAAAAAGTTCTAGGACATTAGGAGGAGAAACGATGTTACACAAGAAAAGAAAGTTATTGAAAAATCAAAAGGGCTTTACGTTGATTGAACTGTTGGCAGTTATTGTCATTTTGGCCATTATTGCAGCGATTGCGATCCCGGCGATTAACACCATCATCAAGCATTCAAAAATCAGTGCCATTAAATCGGATGCTGTCCAAGTAATCAATGCTGCGAAACTCTATGTATCTTCGAACAGTGTTCCCACGGATAAAAAAATTACTAAAGATATGATAAATAAGTATTTGGATGATGAAGTGAATCTTAAAGATGACTACTATGTAACAGTAGATGAAGATGGTGGAAAAATGGTTTATAAATTAAATGGTACTGGTGAAGATGATGGGGTAACAGTAACATTTACAGATGCAACCATTGGTGGAATAAACGATAAATCAACCAAATATGACACTACAGTAAACAAATGATTTAACATGCGCGATTTTTTAAATATTATAACCTAAGGTTTCTTTTAATTAATTAGAGAAGCCTTAGGTTATAAATTTACAAAGATTTAAGGAGCCATCATGATGCCACGCTCATTTTTTCCATCATCGAAAAAAACCGGAAATTTCATTATCAAAGACCATGTCATTCGTTTTCTCGAATTGAGGCAGACTGACCCGCCTGTTGTTGCAAAAATGGGCGAGCGGTATTTGCCGGAAGGGCTGATCCGCGGCGGGAAAATTGCTGATGCCGAGACGCTTGCGATGATCGCTGAAGAATGTCTTGGTGATTGGGGGCTGAAGGGAAAACACCCAGTTCGTTTTGCTGTGCCCGACAATTTTGTTGTCGTGCGCCAAATTGCTGTTCCGGATGAGATTGCCATGGATGAAATGGAAGGTTATATTACCCTTGAGCTTGGTTCTACCATCCATTTGCCGTTTGACGATCCTGTATTTGACTTTGCGCTCCTTGGTGAGTCGAATCAGGAAAAGCAGGTGTTGTTATTTGCTGCGCCCCGGGATGTCGTCGAAGATTATGCCGGTTTTTTTAACGATATCCGCCTGAGCCCGGTTGCTGCCGATATTTCCCCGCTATGCGCCTACCGGTCTTTTTATCATTTGAATACACTGAATGCGATGGACCATCTGCTCCTTCTCCAGTTTGATTTATCGATGGTCAATGCGACCATTTTCCACCGGCATTTCCCGCTGCTTGCCAGGGAGCTTGAAGTCGATATTCCGCTTTCCAAATGGGAGACGGAGACCAATGCTTTTGGCGAAAAAAAGTACCGCTGGCCGGAAGACGATCCACTGCTCCGCTACCAGACGGAAAATATTTATAAAGAGCTGGACAGAATCGTGAATTATTACCAGTTTTCGATCCGGAAAGGGCAGGATGCGGTCAATCAAATTTTGCTGAACGGCGATTATCCGTATTTGCCCGAGGTTGCGGACAATCTTGCGGAGCAGTTTGGCCTGTCGGTCAAGATGATCGAAACGGAAAAAGTATCTTCCGCAACCGGGCAGCCGTTTCCCGCTCGCTTTGCGCCTGTTTTGGGCCTTGCACTGAAAGAGGTGAAATAAATGCTTGTCGAGATTAACCTGCTGCCGAAAAAAGAACCGAAAAATATCGCGCTGCTCTTTTGGGGCGGAATACTGGCCGGTGCAGCCGCCATTTTTGTCATCGTCTTCTTTATTGCGCTCCATCAGACAAAACAGGATCTTGCCGCCGTTAATCAGCAAATCAAGCAGACGGAAGCGCTCCAGGCTGCTGAACAGGCAGCACAAAAAAGCAATGCGGACATACAGGATTTTAAAAAGCTCTCGTCCGCCGTTAAATGGGCAAGTGATACGCCGGTCAAGACGGTGCCGGTATTGGACAAGCTTACCAAACTTTTGCCGCAATACGGCTATATCACGGACTTTTCCTGCGGCAGCACGGGCGCGAATATGACCGTCCAGTTTGATGCGTCCGATGAAGCGGTTTACTTTTTAAAACGGCTAAATGACAGTCCGTATTTCAGCGGCGCCGTCTTAACCAGCATCAAAATGAATACGGAAACGGCCAGCGCTTCTTCAAGCGGCACATCCGGCGCTGCAACCGGCTCAGCTGCAGGAACGGGCACAACATCCGGCACATCAGCCGGTTCCTCTTCCGGATCCGGCACTTCCAAAACGGCAAGCAGCACATCTTCCGGATCAGATGCGTCCAAAACGGGTGACGGATCTTCTTCGGACACGTCTAAAACCGGTTCCTCTTCCACATCCGGTGCATCCAAAACATCCGGTGGTAACGGCGAGGGCGGTTCCTCTTCCTCCCCGGCGCCAACGGGTGGCACATCCGGCGCGGATACTGCAGCAACCGGTGAAGCAGAGGGTGTAACGGTCTATGAAGCGACATATACGATCCAGCTCAATCAAACTGCACTCAATGCCGCTAGCAAAAAGGAGGAACAGCAATGAACCTCCGTTTAAACCGGAAACAGCTTTTTATCATGCTTGCCCTCTTTGCCGTTTGCCTTGCCGGTGCAGCCGGTTTGTACTGGTTTGTGCTGGCGCCGGCTAAGTCCGAGCTGGCCGGACAAAAAGCTGCGTTGAAATCGGAACAGCAGGTGCTATCCAGCCTGCAGTCAAAAAAACAGCAAAGCCCGGAACTGCAGCTTGGCAATGTCGTCAGCCTGATGCGGAAAATCCCGGCAAAACCGCTTGCGGAACAAGTGCTGCTTCAGTTCAGGATGGCAGAGGCCCTTTCCGGCAGCCGGATTACAGAAACAGACGCCCAGCAGGACTCCGCCGGTACGTCCGGGAGCGAGGAGGCTACACAAAGCACAACGAGCGGCACCTCATCCGGCACACAGCAAAAAACAGACGTGCTGCCTGCCGGTGTCAAAAAACTGTCGTATACTTTAAAAGTGGAGTCAGACAGCTACAAGAGCATGAAAACATTTTTACAGACGATTGAAAACTTGCCGCGCATTACAGTGATCGAAAGCCTCAATTTCAGTCCGGGGGAAGGAGCGCCTGGATCGAGTGGATTGCAGTACACCGTCACGGTTTCCACTTTTTATTACCCGGCGTTAAGCCGGTATTCGGACTATTTGCCGGAAATCGACGTGCCGGCAGCGGGACATAAAAGTGACCCGGTCGCAATAAAGGGGCAATAAGTTTTCGGCATGTTCATCCTTGCCATTACATATGCTTAATATCGCCCGTTCCTTGCCGGTAGCGAACCAAAAATACCATATGCTGAAATATTAGAGGGATCAAACATGCATGGATTGTGGACTGCTTATTTTGCGGCACTGGGAATGGTGTTCGGCTCGTTTTATAATGTCATCGGGCTACGCGTGCCGAATCATGAATCGATTATCCGTCCCGGGTCGCATTGCCCAAAGTGTGGGCACTCGTTAAGCTGGTATGAAAATATACCGGTATTGTCTTTTCTTGCTTTACGGGGCAGATGCAGAAGCTGCCGCGCGCCGATCTCCCCGGTCTATCCGGTATTTGAGGCGCTGACCGGGGGCTTGTTTGCCTATTCTTTTTACCGGTTCGGGTGGAGTCCCGAATTTTTGCTTGCCGTTTTTTTTATTTCGCTGCTTGTCATCATTACCGTTTCCGATTTGGCGTATATGCTCATTCCCGATAAAGTGCTGTTTCCTTTTGCAGCCGCCATTGCCGCCGTCCGGCTTTTTCACCCGGCATCGCCGTGGTGGTCCGCCTGGCTCGGGGCGGTTTTCGGCTTTTGCCTCCTCTATCTCATTGCCTTTTTCACAAAAGGCGCGATGGGCGGCGGGGACATTAAATTGTTTTTTGTGATCGGGCTTGTGCTCGGCATAGAGAAAACTTTTCTGGCCTTTTTTCTGGCCTGCCTCTTTGGCGCGCTTTACGGCGTCGGTTTGATGGCTGCCGGCAAATTTAAAAAACGAAAACCGGTGCCGTTTGGGCCGTTTATCGCCATCGGTGCGCTTACCGCCTATTTTTTCGGAAACAGCCTTATCGGGATGTATTTGCGTTTCTCCGGGCTCGGATAAAATTTGCATAAAATGCCGGAAATCGGCGAATGGTTTTTGGACAAGGCGACAAAAGTCTTGTTCTTTTTTTTGCCGGTTATGGTAGCATGAAGCAAATCGGGCAGGAGAGGTGAAAGCATTGGACAAGGCGAAAAAAAAGGCGAAAATCACAGTCAAAGTGGGCGGAAAAAAGGAGCAGCCGGAAGACAGCGTAAAAGTCCATGACTGGAAAGCGGCCGAGGAAACGGCTGCCGCACAGGAAGACAGCGCAAAAGAAGAGGAATCATTTGAATGGGTGCTGCCCGAACTCGATGCGGATCAGATTGAAGAATTCCGGCCGATCCATTATACACCCGCGCCCAAAAAGAAAAGCATCTTCCCGAAAAAAACGGCGGCGAATAGGGCCGCGCCGGCGATTTTGTTTTCTGTCGTGTCCGCAGTGGTGTTTGGGGCGCTGCTCGGGTTTGTTGTATTAAAATTTATTGCGTACGGAGATCATCAAACAAAACTCCCGAATCAGCAGGCTGAAGGCGCTGCAACGGGCGCAGCACAGCAAGAGGCCAGGCTTCCGGCGCTAAGCATCGGCATCATCCAGGCAGGGGTGTTCAGCACGGAAGGCGCCGCCTCTAAAGTGTCGCGCGAACTCGCCTCAAAAAAGGTCCCGTCGATGCAGCTTTCGATGGACGGGCAGCGCTATATTTTTGCAGGTGTGGCCGACAGCCCTGGCACGGCCAAAAAAATGGAAAGTGCCTGGAAAGACAAAGGCGTCGAACTGTATGCAAAAGAAATCAGTTTTTCCAGCAAAAAGGTCCAAACGACGACAAAGGATGAGCAAATTTTTGCCCGGGAAACGGTTCCGCTTTTTCAAAAACTGGCAAAAGAAACGGCCGCCGCTGTCCAGAACGGAGAGGTTTCACCGGACGGCATGAAGACAGTCGGAACAGCAGCCGGCAACGTCAAAAAGCTGGCAAAAGTCAGGCAGGAAACGCTCGGCCGGCTGAAAAAATACGAAACGGCCGCGTATGAATCGCTCGCGGCTTATCAAAAAAGCGGCAACCGGCAGGATTTAACGGATGCCGAACAAAACCTGCTGGACTACGTAAAGGTTTACAGCGGGCATTGAAACCAAATGCGGGCTTCCGGCTGAAAAGCTGCGGTGCCACGAATGCCCGCATGGCACTATTTTTTGTCTGAAAAGGTTGAATTTGCAGTTGTTACACGGCCCGTTTTTTGGTACGATACAATTGTATCTCCCATACAAAAGCCCATTGGTTTGATTCCCCCGCCTCCTGCTTTAGAAAAGGAGGAATTCATTTGGAAAAAATGCTGATCAAAGATTTTCCTGCAGAAGACCGCCCGCGTGAACGGCTGATCCGCACAGGAGCGGAGAGCCTCTCCAATCAGGAACTACTTGCCATTTTACTCCGTACCGGCACGAAAGATGAATCGGTGCTCGAGCTTGCCAACAGACTGATCCGCCATTTTGAAGGCTTGCGGTTTTTAAAAGATGCTTCCCTTGAGGAAATGACGTCCATCAAAGGCATCGGCACAGCAAAAGCGGTCCAGATTCTGGCCGCGATTGAACTCGGCAGAAGGATTGCCAATTTGCTGCACGATACACGTTATGTAATCCGCACGCCGCAAGACGGGGCCAATTATGTCATGAATGATATGCGCTTTTTATCCCAGGAGCATTTTGTCTGCCTGTATTTAAATATTAAAAACCAGGTGATCCACCGGCAGACGATTTTCATCGGAAGCTTAAATGCCTCGATCGTCCATCCCCGCGAAGTGTTCAAAGAAGCGCTCAGGCGTTCAGCTGCTTCCATTATTTGTTTCCATAACCATCCATCCGGAGACCCTTCTCCTTCCAAAGAAGATATTGAAGTTACCAAACGGCTTGCCGAATGTGGTAAAATAATGGGGATTGAGATTCTTGACCATTTGATCATCGGTGAGAAAAAATTTGTAAGTCTGAGACAAAAAGGGTATTTGTAAGGCTTTGAATTTTTTTATGGTTACGATATAATAAATCGTATGATTTTTACGGCCGGCACTGCGCCGGAAATACCTGAATTCCGGATGTAGATTTAAAGTGACATCCATAAATAAGCAAAAGTATGGCACCAACTGGTGATGAAAATTTATCGTGTAGAAAGGGAGATACATCCATGTTCGGAAGTAAAGACCTGGGGATTGATCTTGGGACAGCCAATACATTGGTTTTTATAAAAGGGAAAGGAATTGTGGTGCGGGAACCTTCCGTTGTGGCCATCCAGACGGATACGAAACAGATTGTCGCAGTCGGGGATGCCGCAAAAAAAATGATCGGCAGGACGCCGGGAAACATTGTGGCGACGCGGCCGATGAAAGACGGCGTGATTGCGGATTATGAAACGACGGCGGCGATGATGAAATATTATATTCAGCAGGCCACAAATAAAAAAGGCTTTTTTTCAAAAAATCCGTATGTCATGGTCTGCGTCCCTTCCGGCATTACGGCGGTGGAAGAGCGCGCGGTGATTGATGCAACCCGCCAGGCCGGGGCACGGGATGCTTTTACGATTGAAGAGCCTTTTGCGGCTGCGATCGGTGCCGGGCTGCCTGTCTGGGAGCCGACCGGAAGCATGGTTGTTGATATCGGCGGCGGCACAACGGAAGTGGCGATTATTTCGCTGGGCGGAATTGTGACAAGCCAGTCGATCCGGGTGGCCGGGGATGAAATGGACGAAGCGATCATCAGTTATATCCGCAAAAATTATAATCTTTTAATAGGGGACCGAACCGCAGAACAAATTAAAATGGAAATTGGTTCAGCAGGTGAGCCGGAGGGGATCGAACCGATGGATATCAGGGGCCGGGATTTGCTGACCGGTTTGCCGAAGACGATCACGATTACCGCGGATGAGGTGGCCGATGCGCTCCACGATACGGTGTATGCCATTGTCGATGCGGTCAAATACACGCTTGAGCAGACACCGCCTGAACTGGCAGCTGATATTATGGATCGCGGCATCGTCCTGACAGGTGGGGGCGCCCTGTTGCGCAACCTCGACCATGTCATCAGCAAAGAAACCGAAATGCCGGTGCTGATTGCTGAAAACCCGCTCGACTGCGTAGCAATCGGAACAGGCAGCGCGCTCGAAAATATCGAACTGTTTAAAAACAAAGCAAAAAATTCTAAATAGGACATGCTAGTGTCCTGTTAACGCATTCTCCTGCCGGTTTTTTCTGGCGGGAGAATGGTTTTCAATCCGGGAATGGCCGGAACAAAGTGTTATAGGAGTGGATTTTATGCCACAGTTTTTTTTGAATAAACGATTGATCGTCCTTTTAATCAGTGTCATTCTGCTTGTCGCCATGATCGGATTTTCCATTAGGGAACGCGACCGGATTTCAAAACCGGAACAGTTTGTGCGCGATATCGTCGGGCTCGGCCAGTCCGTCATTGCCAAACCCGCCAATGCCCTTGCCGGTTTTTTTGACAATATCGAGGACTTAAAAAATACATATACTGAAAACAAAAAACTGAAATCCCATTTGGAACAGCTGACAAGCCTGGAAGCGCAAAATCATGAACTGAAAAAAGAAAATGAAAATTTGAGATCTATTATAAAGGAAAAAAACAGTCTTGGAGATTCAGAGTCCATTCAGGCCCAGGTCATTGCACGCAACCCGGATAATTGGTACGAGCAAGTGGTGATAGATAAGGGCGAAGTCAACGGCGTTACCAAAAACATGGCTGTCGTCACTTCAGGTGGTTTCCTCGGAAAAGTGACGCAGGTCGACAAATTTTATTCAACCGTCGAACTTTTGAGCTCGCCCGATGAAACGAACCGCGTATCCGCCAAAGTGCAAAATGCCAAAAAAGACGCTTACGGTTTAATCGAAGGATACGACAAAAAAGCAAAAATGCTGCTTTTGAAACAGCTTGATTTTAATATCAAAGTCAAAAAAGGCGATCATGTCGTGACATCCGGTTTAAGCGGCATGTTTCCGAGCGGGCTTCTGATTGGTGACATTGAAAAAGTAACCCCGGATGAAAACGGGCTGACGCAAACCGCTTATGTAAAGCCGGCAGCCAATTTTTATGATGTCCGCGAAGTGCTCGTCATCAACCGGAAAGCAGTGAACCTAGGCAGCGCAGGAGGAGAGCAGTGATGAAACGGATCGTGCTCCCTCTGATTTTAAGCCTGTGCTATATTGCTGAAAGTTTATTTGCCCAATTTTTTGCCGCCCGTTCTTTTGGCGGAAAATTTACCATTGTTCCCCATTTTCTGCTCGTTATGCTGATTTTAATGGGGATGCATTACCGAAAAAGGCTCACCATCATTTATGCCTTTGTATTCGGCATGCTGTTTGATGCTTTTTACACGGGCATTCTGGGCGTTTATCTGTTTTTCTATCCGCTTGCGGTTTACCTGACAGAAAAAATGGACAGGATCCTGCAATCCAATATTTTCACCGGCACGCTTGTGGCAGTCTTGAACATGGCGATTGTCGAATTTTTGGTCTATGGCATCAATGCTTTAATTAATCCGCAGGTGATGGGATTTGACGATTTTCTCTTGCTCAGGCTTTGGCCGACTTTGATTTTAAATGCCGCTTTTTTTATTTTGGCATGGTATCCGATGGGGAATTTTTTAAAGCGGCGTGCAAGGGAAGAAGAAAAGGAATAACGGCGGGGAGAAAATCTGTTAAAATGGGAAAGAAGGATTTTCCGCCTTTTTGTCGAATGATCCGGACAAGGGGGAATGGAAAAAGCAAAAGGGTTTGCGGGCCGAAACCAGCCGGAACCGCACGCACGGAGGCTTATTCCTGCGTGCCGGGCCGCAAAACGCCGTCTGAAAGCCATTTCGGATGTGTCGTTATTTATTGAGCCGTTGAGGTGAGCAGTTTGAAATGAAGAAAACGCAAAATGTAACCATAAAAGGCACGAAAGACGGAATTGTGCTGCATTTAAACGACCAATGCTCCTATCAAGCTTTAAAGGCGGAATTAGAACAAAAATTACTGGCCCAGTCTGTCGATGAGGAGGAAAACAGCCCGATCCTTGCCGTCAAAATTCAGCTTGGCAACCGCTATTTGACGCCAGCGCAGGAAGAAGAGATCAAAAGCCTTGTGCGTGCCCGGCGGAACCTTGTTGTCGATAAAATCATCAGCAATGTCATTACAAAAGAAGCGGCTGCGCGCGAAAAAGTGGAAAATGAAATTGTGCCTGTTACCACCATCGTCCGGTCCGGTCAGGTGTTAAAGGCGGAAGGCGATCTTTTGCTTGTCGGCAATGTCAATCCGGGCGGAACCGTGATTGCAAACGGCAATATTTTTATCATGGGAAACCTCCGCGGCATTGCGCACGCCGGTTACAGCGGGAGAAGGGACGCCGTTGTTATCGCTTCCAATATGGTTCCGTCCCAAATCCGGATTGCCGATTGTCTGAACCGGGCGCCTGATGATTACGGGAAAGAAGATCGGCATGAGATGGAATGTGCTTACATAGATGAATCGGACCATATTATCATTGATAAATTGCAAGTGTTGAAAACTTTGCGGCCGAATATGACAAGATTAAAAGGAGGGTTCTCATATGGGTGAAGCGATTGTCATTACATCCGGAAAAGGCGGCGTCGGCAAAACGACGACATCGGCAAACCTCGGGACTGCGCTCGCGCTTCTCGGAAAGAAAGTCTGTCTTGTCGATACAGACATCGGGCTCCGCAATCTTGACGTCCTGTTGGGGCTTGAAAACCGGATTATCTACGATCTAGTCGATGTCGTAGAAGGCCGCTGTAAAATCCACCAGGCAATCGTAAAGGACAAGCGTTTCGATGACAAGCTCTTTTTGCTGCCGGCTGCCCAGACAAGCGACAAATCCGCCGTCACGCCGGAACAGATGAAACAATTGATCCACGGGTTAAAACAGGATTACGATTATATTCTGATTGACTGCCCGGCCGGCATTGAACAGGGATATAAAAATGCAGTGGCGGGCGCTGACCAGGCGATTGTTGTGACAACACCGGAAATCTCGGCGGTAAGGGATGCCGACCGGATCATCGGGCTTTTGGAAAAGGAAGAACATATCGAGCCGCCGAAACTGATCATCAACCGGATCCGGAGCCATATGATGAAAAGCGGGGACATGCTGGACATCGATGAAGTGACAAGCCATTTATCAATCGATTTGATCGGGATTGTAGCCGATGATGAAGAAGTGATCCGCGCTTCGAACCAGGGTGAACCGATTGCGCTCCATCCGACGAACCGCGCCTCCCTTGCCTACCGGAATATTGCCCGCCGGATTTTGGGGGAAACGGTGCCTTTAATGCCGCTTGAAGACCAGAAACCCGGCATGTTTGCGCGCTTTAAAAAATTATTCAGTTCGAAATCTTCTTAATGGCAGAGCCGTTTCTGAACGTTTTTCCAAACGATCAGGGCGGCTTGTTTTGTTCCCGGTTCTAACCGCTTTGGACAGGTCATACATTGGTAATAAACGAATGCCTGTACAGAAGGGGTGAATCGATTGGGAAACCGCGCCGATGAAATCCGGAGACAAATGGCGAAGCGGAGAAAAACGATCAAGCAGGCTTATAACGGCAAAGAAACGGTCTATGCGAGCCTGATCAAAGATGAGGGCACACATGTATATGAACCGCCGGGCAAAACGCCGCATCCGCTTTTTAAAAAAGAAACGGTGCTATTTAAAATTCTGGCTTCTGCCTGCCTTGTCCTCGCTGTGGCAATTCTGTTTAAATCGGAACGTCCGGAATTTGACAAGCCGAAAGCCGCCGTCAAACAGGTAATGGCGTCCGAATTTCAATTTGCAAAAGCAGCCGCCTGGTATGAAAAAAAGTTTGGCAAGCCGGTCGCGCTCTTTCCGGAAAAATCGTCAAAAACGGAAACCGCTGCTTCCAATGAAGATTCGCAATATGCCATGCCGGTATCGGGAAAAATTCTGACTCGTTTTTCTGCCGATGGAAGAGGGGTTACGATTGAAACAAAGCCGGGCGCAAGCGTGAAAGCGATGAGCGGCGGGACGGTCATTTTTGCCGGGAAAAAGCCGAAACTCGGCAATACCGTTATTATCCAGCATGCCGATTCAACGGAAACATGGTACGCAAACCTCAGCAAAATCGATGTGGGCCAGTATGACAGCCTCAAGACGGGCGAAAAGGTCGGCACGGCGCGAAGCAGCGGGGAAAAAGGGGAATTTTATTTTGCGCTTAAAAAAGACGGCGGTTTTATCGATCCGATCCAGGTGATTAAATTTGAGTGAGCGGTTTTGGCTTCTGAAAAAAATCAAAATCCATCCCCTTTTCTGGCTCGTGGCTGCCATTGCTGCTGTTACCGCCCGTTTCCAAGATCTCATCCTGCTGTTTGCGATCATTTTCATTCACGAAATGGGGCACGCGGTTGCGGCGCAATATTTTTCATGGCGGGTTAAAAAAATCGCCATTTTGCCGTTCGGCGGCGTCGCTGAAACAGAGGAACACGGAAACCGCCCGCTGAAAGAAGAACTGATCGTGACACTCTCAGGCCCCCTCCAGCATGTTTGGATCGCCGTTTTCGCGTATTTGTTGTTCCGCTTCGATGTCTTGCCCGGACAGATGTATACGCAAATCGGGGAGTGGAACCGGGCCATTCTTTTTTTTAATTTGCTCCCGATTTGGCCGCTTGACGGCGGGAAATTGCTGAATATGGCGTTTTCCACGGTTTATCCTTTTTTGCGCGCATTCCGGATGACGATTTGCTGTTCGTTTATCGTGCTGCTCCTTTTTCATGCGGCCGCCCTGCTGAATGCGCCGGCAAATTTGAACGTCTGGGCGATCGCCGTTTATTTATATGCCGCCCTTTGGAAAGAATGGAAACAGCTTTACTTTGTTTTTATCCGTTTCCTGCTTGAACGGTATTACGGAAAAAGGGATCCGCTCCGTCATCTGGAAACGATCGAGGTGGATGCGGGCGCATACTTGTATGAAGTGCTCGAAAGCTTTAAACGGGGACGCAAACATCCGCTCATTGTCCTTAAAAACGGGGTGGAAGTCGGGAAGCTTGATGAAAATGAACTCCTTCATGCCTTTTTTTCCGAGAAGCAAACCAATGCGAAAGTAAGCGATATCCTGTATAGTTATTGATGGAAGCCGCAATTAAAGCGGATGAAAGCGAAGACAGTGTGGTGGAATTTTTTGGACAGATCAATCATCATCAATGTGAAAACAAGGGAAAAACGATATGCGGTCATCGAAAACGGCAAAGTATCTGCCATCCGCATCCGGCAGCCGGGCGATGCGGCAAAAGTCGGGAATATTTATCTCGGCAAGGTGGCAGATGTCAAACCCGGAATCAATGCCGCGTTTATTGATATCGGCGGCATCCGGCACGGTTACTTGCATATCAGCCGGCTCCCTGCTTTTGTGAACAGCAAAAATTCGAATCCAACGATTTCAGCTTATCTTTCGCCCGGGCAGACGGTCATGGTCCAGGTGAAAAAAGATGAAACAGGGCAAAAAGGGCCGCTTTTGACCGGCATCATTGAGCTTTCAGGAGAACAGATTGTGTATCTGCCGGAAGGAAAGTACACGGCTGTTTCCAAAAAAGCGGATGATGCAGACCGAAACAGGTGGCGGAAAAGGGTCCGCAAAGCGCTTGAACCGCAGGAAGGGATCATTGTCCGGACCGCAGCCATCCATGCCGGCGGGGACGGGTGGCGCGATGAACTAAAATGCCTCAGGCTTCGGTACAAATGCCTGCTCGAAAAGGCGGCACAACTGAAAGCGCCGGCTGTTCTGCACGAAAAAAGCACGGTGGAAGCGGAAATTTTCCGCGAACTTGTCCGCTTAAAAAGCGGCACGGTGATCGTGGATGATGCGGAGGCACTTGCCCGCCTGAAAGCATTGCTTGCGGGCCGGTCGGAACTGGACTGGTCGTTTGAGCTCTACAGCGGAAAACAGAATATTTTTACCCGCTACCGTATCGACCGGACGCTTGAGGACGCCTTGAAAAGAGTGGTCTGGCTTGAAAACGGCGCCTATCTTGTCATCGACGAAACAGAAGCGCTCACCATTATTGATGTGAATACCGGAAAATATACGGGCACAACGGACCAGGCCGAAACGGTGCTGAAAACGAATCTGCTTGCGGCGAAAGAAATCGGCCGCCAGCTGAAACTGCGCGATTACGGCGGCATCATTCTCGTCGATTTTATCGATATGCAGCGCGATGAACAGCGCGCACAAGTGAGGGCGGTGCTTGAAAAAGAACTGGAAAACGACGAGAAACAAACCCGCATCACCGGTTTTACGGAGCTTGGCATTTTACAAATGACGCGCAAGAAAACGCGCAAATCGCTTCCCGAGGCACTGCTTTCCGTTTGCCCGGTCTGCGGGGGCAGCGGCAAAATCGAAAGCCCCGAGACGCTTGCTTTCCGCCTTGAACGCGAGCTGTGGGAAGCGCCGTACGCGGATTACGAAGCCGTCTTGATTGAATGCACGCAAGATGTGAAGGACTGTTTTTGCGGGGAAACGGACGTCCACTTAAAGCGGCTGGAAAACCTGCTTGGCATTAAACTCATTTTTCACATCACTCGCGATGCGCATCCGTTTTATGCCATCCGGCAGTTCGGGACGGCAGCCGGCCTTGCCGCAAAAGGCAAAGATCCCAATTGACAAAGGAAAAAGTGTGTGTTAACATCAGTATGTTATGTTTGTAGCGCCCTGTGCTACAACCGCTCAGGAACAGGCTTTGCAAGTTTTTACATTTCGTAAAACGCCTGTCTTTGGCGAGTCTGAGTCTTAAGGAGGTGCAGTGATGTACGCAATTATTGAAACCGGCGGGAAACAAATCAAAGTAGAAGAAGGCCAAGCTGTATATATTGAAAAATTGGATGCAGCAGAAGGCGAATCGGTTACATTTGACCGCGTTCTTTTTGTCGGCGGCGAATCGGTAAAAGTCGGCAGCCCTGTTGTTGAAGGCGCTACGGTTACGGGTAAAGTGGAAAAACACGGCCGTGCGAAAAAAATCGTTGTATTCAAATATAAAGCGAAGAAAAATTACCACAAAAAACAAGGCCACCGTCAGCCGTACACAAAAGTGGTCATTGAAAAAATCAATGCGTAAGGTGCACGCGGCATGATCCGGGTCCGCATCAAACGCAAAAAGAATGGGAACATCTCATCTTTTCAAATGAGTGGCCATGCCGAATTTGCCGAATACGGCCAGGACATTGTCTGTGCCGGCGCTTCCGCTGTTTCTTTCGGGACGGTGAACGCCATTATGGAAGTGGCGGGGGTTGAACCCGAAATCCGCCAGTCCGAAAGCGGCCTTTTGGAATGCAAAATCCCTTCGCATCTTTCGGAAGAACAGGCGACAAAAGTGCAGATTCTGCTTGAAGGCATGGTTGTATCCCTCGAGACGATAGAACGGGAATACGGCGAATTTATCCATATAACCTTTGAATAGGAGGTGAGCATCATGTTGAAATTAGATCTTCAGTTTTTCGCTTCCAAAAAAGGGGTCGGCTCCACGAAAAACGGTCGTGACTCGATTGCAAAACGCCTCGGCGCAAAACGTGCGGACGGCCAGTTCGTAACAGGCGGCTCGATCCTTTACCGCCAGCGCGGCACGAAAGTTTTTCCGGGCGAAAACGTCGGCCGCGGGGGCGACGACACTTTGTTTGCGAAAGTTGACGGCGTTGTGCGTTTTGAACGACTCGGCCGCGACAAGAAAAAAGTGAGCGTATATCCGGTGGCACAAGAAGCCTAACCCATAAAGCCCCGGGCTGCGATATTCGCGGCCCGGGGCTTTTGCATTTTCCAATAAACCACTCCCGTTCTGAAAAACGTACAAAAAACGGGTTGCCGCGTTCTTCTGGCGAGTGCCGGGCACATGCCGCTATCATTCGTATGTGTAAAATTTT
>NZ_JARTJQ010000125.1:0-12558 GCF_036225245.1 Weizmannia sp. CD-2023 | reverse complement strand
GGTTTCGGGATTCTGACGCGTGTTGATTCAACCATGTATCTGCTGACCATTAGTCTGACCCTGGCCGTGCTGATCTCCTGGAAGTTAACGCTCGTTTCGATCTGGCCGCTTCCGTTTCTGGCAGCCGGCATTAAAGTGCTGGGAGAGAAACTTCATAGACGTTTTACTGTTGCCCAGGACGCCTTTGGGGATTTAAATAACCGGGTGCTGGAATCGGTTGCCGGTGTCCGCGTCATCCGTGCCTATAACCAGGAAATAGCGGACGAAACAAGATTCCAGTCGATGACGGAAGACGTTTATCAAAAAAACATTGCGGTCGAAAAAATTGACGCGCTTTTTAATCCGCTGACAAAAATCATTACCGGGATGAGTTACACGATCGGCCTTGCTTACGGCACTTATCTCGTTTTTCACCAGCAAATTACACTCGGAAATCTTGTTTCCTTTAATGTCTATTTGGGCATGCTGACATGGCCGATGTTTGCGATTGGGGAATTGATGAATGTCATGCAGCGCGGCAATGCTTCACTTGACCGTGTAAATGAAACGTTGCGGCATGTGGAAGATGTAAAAGACCCGGAAGCCCCGAAAACGGTTGAACAGCCGGATATCATAGAATTTGCCGATTATACTTTCCGCTATCCAAAATCGCGGGAAGAGAACCTGAAGCATATTCATTTAAAGATCAAAAAAGGGGAGACGATCGGGATCACCGGTAAAACCGGCAGCGGGAAAACAACGCTGATCAAACAACTGTTGCGCGAATATCCGCTTGGAAGCGGCCGGCTGCTTGTCTCCGGTGTTCCAATTGAACAATTGACCAAAGAGGAAGTATTAAGCTGGATCGGGTATGTGCCGCAGGACCATGTGCTTTTTTCCAGAACGGTGAAAGAAAACATCCTGTTCGGTACCGATTCGGCCGGGGAAGCGGAACTGCAAAAAGCGATCCGGACTGCATCACTTGAAAAAGATATCGAGATGCTCCCGGACGGACTTGAAACGCTTGTCGGTGAAAAAGGGGTCGCTTTATCAGGCGGGCAGAAACAGCGGATCTCGATTGCACGGGCGGTCATAAAAGATCCGGAAATTTTGATCCTGGATGACGCGCTGTCCGCTGTCGATGCCAAGACCGAGGCGTCCATTATTGCGAACATCCGGAAAGAGCGGAAAAATAAAACGACCATCATCGCGACCCACCGGCTGTCGGCGATTGAACACGCCCAGTGGATTGTCGTCCTCGATAACGGCCGGTTCACGGAGGAAGGGACGCACGAACAGCTGTTGAAAAACAAGGGCTGGTATTACGAACAGTACATGCGCCAACAGCTCAAGTCCCGTGAGGAGGTGGAAGCATAATGGCTGCAAAACGGCTTTTCCGCTATGCGATGAACTTTAAACGTTCCATTTTGATTGCGCTCGCGGCCCTTATGGTTGCCGTTGGGGCGGATGTGTTCAGCCCGATCGTGGCAAAAACGATGATTGACCGCCATATCACCGGCATTGAAAGCGTATGGGTGGAGACCCATGATGCCCGCCAGGCGGTTTCTTATCACGGCCGCCATTACAAACGGCTTGTTTATGCTTCCGCTGAGGAGAAAAAAGGGAAGAAGCGGACGATTGTCCAGGCAGGAAGAAACTTTTATTTCGTAAAAGGCCGTGTTGAAACCGGCGGGAAAAATACGTACCGGGACGGAAAACTGTATATGACCTATAATGGCAAAACGGCTTCTTACCGGGCGGAAAAGATATCCTATGCGGGCGTGCTCCGCTTTTACAGCCCGGAAATCCCGTATATTTTGAAACTGTTAATCTTGTATTTCGGCCTTTATGTTGTGTCGGGATTCGGCCAGTTTACGCAATATTTTTATTTGCAAAAAGCTGCAAACCGGATTATCCAGAAAATGCGGAATGACCTTTTTATCCACTTGCAAAAATTGCCGATCCCATTTTTTGACAACCTGCCGGCCGGAAAGATTGTCTCGCGCATCACCAATGATACGGAAGCCATCCACGAATTGTATGTGGCTGTGCTGTCAAACTTTTTCAGCGGCCTGGTTTATATTGCCGGCATTTATATTGCAATGTTTTTGCTCGACTGGAAACTTGCGCTTGTCTGCCTGTTGTTAATGCCAATTTTATGGCTGTGGATGCGGGTATACCGGAAGTTTGCCCAGCAGTACAACCGGATGATCCGTTCGAAAGTGAGCGAAATGAATGCCGTGATCAATGAGTCGATCCAGGGCATGCCGGTCATCCAGGCTTTCCGGCGCGAAAAGCAAACGAAGGAAACCTTTGAACAGCTGAATCGGACGCATTTTAAATACCAGAACAAAATGCTGGTGTTAAACGCCTTGTCGTCCCATAATTTAACCGGCATTTTAAAAAATCTCGTGCTTGTGGCGTTTCTCTGGTATTTCGGGCACAGCGCCCTTTCCGGTTTGTCAGCCGGGCTCTCCGTCGGCCTTTTGTATGCCTATGTGGACTATATTAACCGGCTGTTTAACCCGATCAGCAATATTGTCAACCAGTTCAGCAATCTTGAGCAGGCGCTTGTTGCCGGCGAACGTGTTTTCAGGCTGCTGGACGAAAAAGGCGAGGATGCGGAGGCGAAATCCGTACCGCGCTTTAAAGGGCATGTGGAGTTCCGGCACGTCTTTTTCGGCTACAAAGAAAACGAATATGTGCTGAAAGACATTGACTTTGAGGCAAAGCCGGGTGAAACGGTCGCGCTTGTCGGCCATACCGGATCCGGGAAAAGTTCCATTATGAATGTGCTGTTCCGTTTTTACGACTGTAATGAAGGAGAAATCCGGATTGACGGGACGGATATCCGGTCGCTTCCGCGGCAGGCCGTCCGTGAACATATGGCGATCGTGCTGCAGGACCCGTATTTGTTTACCGGCACGATTTATTCAAATGTCAGCCTCGGGGACCCGCGGATTACAAGAGAAAAAGCGGCTGCCGTGTTAAAAGCGGTCGGCGCCGATCAAGTGATCGGAAATCTGGAAGAAGGGCTCGATGAACCGGTCTTTGAAAAGGGGAGCACTTTATCGAGCGGGCAGCGCCAGCTCATCTCGTTTGCCCGCGCACTTGCTTTTGACCCGGCTATCTTAATTCTTGATGAGGCGACGTCCAATATTGATACGGAAACGGAATTGGCCATCCAGCATGCCATGGATGTCCTGAAAAAAGGAAGGACCACGTTTATCATTGCCCACCGGCTTTCCACCATCAAAAATGCCGACCAGATTTTGGTGCTGGACCGTGGCCGGATTGTGGAACGCGGAAGCCATGAAGAGTTAATGGAAAGAAAAGGGAAGTATTATCAAATGTACCAAATGCAGCATTCAGGCGGAACGGAAGCAGCCGGATAAATCCAGCAATGTGAAGCGGAGTCTGTACTATAACAAACGGGCAGGGAAATTCTCTGCCCGTTTTATTTTTTCTTTAATTGTTCCTGCGCCATCCGGACCAGTTCTTTCACCATGTTTCCGCCGATCGGCCCGCCGATTTTTCCGGCCTGTTCAGCCGTCAGTTTGCCGTTATAGCCTTTTTGAAGCGGAATGCCGCGTTCACTGGCCACCTCGTATTTGATATCGTCCGGGTGGTCCGTATCGGTACGATATCCTTCTTTGGCCATCACTTCGGTTTTGAACCGGTCAAGCGCGCTCCTTGATTCTGCGATAAGCGGTTTTCTTTTTCGTTTTGGCATGCGGATTCCCTCCCCTTATAGGATGCGGATGGCCAGCTGCCTTTATGCGCCGGGGAGAAAAAACGAAAAATGATTTTTTTTGAAAAAATCATACAGGATATTTAAAATCTGTATGGAATATTTGTATAATAAGAACTGTAATAATACAGCAAATAAAAAGGGAGTATGCAACGTGAAAAAAGCAGTAATTGGTGCATTGCAGATCGGTTTGCTCTGGGTCATTTACGAAATCGGGCTGGAAGCAGTCAAAATCCTGCATTTGCCGGTACCGGGGAATGTATTTGGCATGCTGGTGCTGTTTCTTTTATTGATCACGGGCATTTTGAAGCTGCAGTGGATCGATACGGGCGCAACATGGATTTTAAAACATTTATCCTTCTTTTTTATTCCGATTTCCGTCGGGCTGATGTCGCTCGGTTCATTTTTCCTCCATAATGGCGTGGTGCTGACCGTAATACTGGCTGTCAGCGCGGTAGCCGGCATTGTAGGGACGGGGATGTCCGCCCAGCTTTTGGCAAGGGGGCGTGAGGCAAGCCATGAGCAGCAGTTACGCCGTGACACTTTATAGCATTTTCATCACCGTTTTCGTTTACCTGCTGTCGTTGCGGTTATCGAGAAGGTTTCCTTCCCCGTTCACAACGCCTGTATTTTTCAGTACGGTGGTATTGATCGTGCTATTGGCCGCAAGCCATATATCCTATAAAGCGTATCTTCCCGCAAAAGGGGTCATGACCTATTTTCTCGGCCCGGCCACCGTTGCGCTGGCTGTGCCGCTTTATAAAAACAGGGCGATTCTTGCGCGCTATTTTCTGCCGGTTGTCGGCGGCATTCTTTCAGGCAGCATGCTGACTGTCGGGACCGCCCTCGCCCTGGCCAAAATTTTCCAGCTGTCGCACAATATTTTTGCTTCCCTTGCCGTGAAATCCGTCACCGTGCCGGTTGCAAGCGAGGTAGCAAAAATCATCGGCGGCAATGAGGTGCTGGTTGCGGGGTTTGTCATGATTACCGGGATGATCGGTGCCATGTTCGGCCTGAAGCTCTTAACTTTGGCGCGCGTCCACGACCCGGTATCACGAGGCCTTGCGCTCGGCACGATTTCCCATGGGATTGGAACGGGGGAAGCCGTGAAGGAAGGAGAACTGCAAGGTGCCGTATCAGGGGTGGCGATGGGGATGGCCGCCATTTTAACTTCTTTTATCCTGCCATGGTTGTTCTAAACCGGGATAAACATATATTACAGCTAAAGGGGTAGATACTGATGATGAAGACACCGCTTCTGCTTTCTACTATGATCGAGAGGGCTGAACGCTATTTTCCCGAAAAATATGTCATTTCACGTACACACACCGGGATTCAGCGGATTCCGTATCGTGAAATTGCAAAACGGACACGCCGGCTTGCCAGTGCGCTGGAAAAACTCGGGATGAAAAAAGGAGACCGGGTTGGTACGTTTGCATGGAACCACCACCGCCATTTGGAGGCCTATTTTGCCGTGCCATGCCGCGGGGCTGTCCTTCATATGGTCAACATCCGTTTGTCAGAAGACCATCTCACCCATGTCATTAACCATGCGGAAGATAAAATTTTGCTGATCGATGAAGATCTCGTCCCGGTGATTGAAAAAATCCGGGATCGCCTGAAAACGGTCGAGCATTTTATCATTATGAGCGATGAGAAGGCGGTTCCGGAAACTACCTTGTTTCCTGTCTCCTCTTATGAAGCCATCCTGGAAGAAGGCGATGAGCGTTATCCGTTTTTACACGACCTTGATGAACATGCGCCAGCCGCGATGTGCTACACGTCGGCAACAACCGGCTATCCGAAAGGGGTTGTCTATTCCCACCGCGGCCTTTATTTGCACAGCATGGCGCTCGGGCTTAGTGACCAGCTCAGCGTTCAGGAACGCGACATCGCCATGACGGTCGTTCCGATGTTTCATGTCAATGCCTGGGGGCTTCCCTATGCAGCCACCTGGTTCGGGGCAACCCAGGTGCTGCCGGGGCCTTCTTTTACACCGGAAATTCTCGCACAGCTCATTGAAAAAGAAAAAGTCACGATGACAGCAGGCGTCCCGACGATTTGGATCGGCATGCTGAAAGTGCTGCAGGAAAAGCCGTATGATATCAGCAGCCTGCGCCTGATCGTAAGCGGGGGTGCGGCATCGCCTAAGGGATTGATCCGTGCTTACGAGGAAACGTACAAAGTGCCGTTTATGACCGGCTACGGGATGACGGAAACGACCCCGGTTGTTTCGTTGGCCACGTTAAAAAGCAGCATGGATCATTTTACCGTGGACGAAATGGTGGATGTGAGAGGAAAAACCGGGCTGCCTGTTCCCGGCGTTGAAGTGAAAGTCGTCAATGAGAACGGAGAAGTACCGTGGGACGGAAAAACAATGGGGGAACTGATCGTAAGAGGGCCGTGGATTGCGGATGAATATTACAATGACGAGCGTACGCAGGAAGCATTCAGGGATGGCTGGCTGTATACCGGAGATATTGCAGTCGTGGATCAGGAAGGGTACCTAAAGATTACCGACCGGACAAAAGACCTGATTAAAAGCGGCGGCGAGTGGATTTCTTCCGTCGAACTTGAAAACGCTCTCATGTCGCACGAAGCGGTCTTTGAAGCAGCCGTCATTGCCGTTCCCCACCCGAAATGGCAGGAACGCCCGCTCGGCTGTGTGGTTTTAAAAAGCGGATATGAAAACAAAATCACGTCCGCGGAACTAAAAGATTATTTAAAAACACAATTTGCCTCATGGTGGGTCCCTGACGACATTTTGTTTATGAAAGAAATCCCGAAAACGTCTGTCGGCAAGTTTTTAAAACGGGCATTGCGCGAACAGCTGCAAGACCATTATGCAGGCGTGCAGTAATGCATGCGGGAAAAAGCCGGAATCTTCCTATGGATTTCGGCTTTTTCATTCGATAATATAAAGGGGAGAGGTTTTAACGGAAAGACGAAAGGATTCAAATGGAAATGCCCAAAACATGGAAGAAAAAGAAGCGGAACCGGGGTAAAACGTGGATCGTCCTGCTTATTCCGGTCATCGTGTTAAGCGCCTATTTTATTTTCGAAGAGAACATCCAGAAAAAAACGAATCCCCAAATCCCTGAAAAATATTTGTCCATCTATTTGGAAGCAGAGAAAATATACGGGGTTCCCTGGTATGTGCTTGCCGCTCATCACCGGGTGGAAACCAGGTTTTCAACGATGAAGCCGATGGTCTCGCCGGCCGGCGCCCAAGGCCCGATGCAATTTATGCCGTGCACATTTGTCGGCTGGAAACATCCGTCATGCAGCGGCCTTGGAAAAGGAGACATCCCGAAAAATGAAGAAACGAACCCGGCTGTCATAAAAAAATACGGAGGATATGGCGTCGATGCGGACGGGGACGGGAAAGCAGACCCGTTTAACGATAAAGATGCGATTTTCAGCGCGGCAAATTATTTGTCGAAAAACGGGGCGGCAAACGGGCAGATTCAAAAAGCGGTTTTTGCGTATAACCACAGCCGTAAATACGTGTCCGAAGTGATGCATTATGTACACCTTTATCAAAAAGAAGGTTTAGAAAAAGCAAGCAAGTAAAAAAGGGCGGTTCTGGCCGCCCTTTTTTACTGTTATGCTTTTCTTGCTGTTCTTAAAATAAAGCTTAACACAAAGACGAGAATGATGGCCCCGATTAAAGCAGGTATGATGGCCATCCCTGCAATATGCGGCCCCCAATTCCCGAAAATTGCGCCGCCAAGCCATGCACCGACAATCCCAGCAATAATATTTCCGATAATTCCGCCTGGGATGTCCCGGCCCATGATCAATCCTGCAAGCCATCCGATAATCCCACCTACGATTAAATATAGAATAAACGACATTTTCACATTCCTCCTGTTAACTTAAGTTTCATGTCTTTTTATCGAACTTGGTGTACTTATTACCTTTTTTGTACCAGACTAAACATGGGCAGGCGTATTCTAAAACGTCTAAAATGACAAATATGCGGAACTTTTCAGGGGAAAGCGGGAAATCCTCCGGTTTGAAGTTTATAGATCATGCCCGGGATTGTGCTTTTGCCTTGAATGATTCCGGTTTTTAACCTTTTTTGAGCCGCTTAACGGTTCCGGCTGCCCGCTGTTGTTTGCTTTTGGCTGGTTTCTGCGTATATCATTTCCGTCGTTTTTATTTACCATTTTCATCCCTCCAACTATACAATTTGCTTTTTGTAAAGCGGTTATACAGCATACCATGAAAAAAATTGAACATACTATCGTTTGAAGGAGAGATGACAATGCCTTACCATAAAGACAAACAGCAGGCGTTCCAAGCGGCCGAGCAGCACATGGCCCTGACGGAAGACATCTTGCAGAATGTAGAGATGGGAAGTGAAGACGCCGGGCACCAGCTCGCCCATTTGAAAGAAGAAATCAACGAAACGTACCAAGAGATCGAAAATGCACTCGAAGTGGCGAGCGAAACGCAACGGGTGCAATTGGAACAGTTCCGGCGCGATTTGGATACAATCGTAAAACATACAGATTTGCATTAAAGCGGGGAGGAGGATCCCTGCTTTTTTTCATCTGCGCCCGGATCTGGTATAATATAGAATGGTATCAAGCCTGCGACCGGGCGGGGTTCATACATATGAAAAATAATAAACAGGAGGGAATCGAAATGGCTTTGCCAAATTTTGAACAGAATTTACAAAAATATGCGAAATTGCTCGTGACAAAGGGCATCAATGTAAAGCAGGGCGACTGGGTAAAAGTATATATTGCAGTCGACCAGGCAAAACTTGCGCGCCTTGTCGTAAAAGAAGCGTATGCACTAGGCGCGGAAAAAGTAATCGTCGAATGGTCGGATGATGAAATTACAAAACAGCATTATCTGAATCAGCCGCAGGAAGTGCTGACACATATTCCGGATTACAAAATTGCCGAGACGGAAGACCATGTGCTCAACCATAAAGTGAGCCGGCTGTCTATTCTTTCAAGCGATCCCGGCCTGCTCAATGATGTCGATCCGCACAAAGTGGCCGCTTATCAAAATACAGCAGCTAAAGCTTTCAAAGCGCAGCGGGTTGCCACGCAAAATGACGATATCAAATGGACGGTTGCTGCAGCGGCGGGGGCCGGATGGGCAAAAGCAGTATTCCCGGATTTAGAAACCGAAGAAGCACAAGTCGATGCGCTTTGGGATCAGATTTTTAAAACATGCCGTGTCTACGCGGACGACCCGGTTGCCGCCTGGGAACAGCATAAACAGACGTTAAATGAAAAAGCGGCGAAGTTAAACGACATTCAATTCGATGCCCTTCATTATACGGCGCCGGGGACGGACCTTACATTCGGCCTTCCGAAAAACCATATTTGGGCCAGTGCGGGCAGCGTGAACCCGAAAGGCGAAGAATTCATTGCCAATATGCCAACGGAGGAAGTGTTTACTGCACCGGATACGCACAGGATGGAAGGCGTCGTGCGCAGCACAAAACCATTAAGTTATGCAGGCACTTTAATCGAAGGCATTGTTGTCCACTTTAAAGACGGGAAAATCGTCGATATTTCTGCTGAAAAAGGCGAAGAAGCGATCAAAAAACTCGTGTTTGAAAACGAGGGTGCAACAGGGCTCGGGGAAGTTGCGCTTGTACCGGATCCGTCGCCGATTTCACAGTCCGGCATTACATTTTTCAATACATTGTTTGACGAGAATGCCTCGAACCACCTGGCCATTGGTGCAGCCTATCCGACAACGATCCAGGGCGGCACGAAAATGAGCGAAGAAGAACTGTTAAAACACGGCATGAATGTCTCCAATGTCCACGTTGACTTCATGATCGGCTCTGCTGATATGAATATTGACGGCATCAAGCAGGATGGAACCGTTGTGCCGGTATTCCGCAATGGGGACTGGGCCATCTAAAGAAAAACATTAATATTATATTGATAAAGATTCTCAATGGGCAAAACAAAGAAATCAGCCCATAAAGCTGATTTCTTTGCCATCCCATGCTACTGGTTTTTCTTGCGTTTTTTGTTAAACTGTCTTTCTTTTTCCGTTAAAGGCTCGTTTGAAAATTCTTCATTGTATCCGGCGCCTTTCCCTTGCGCTTTTGCCGCATTCATGCCCGGCCGGATATGGTTTGCTTTCTGTCTTGTCACAAGGCTCACCTCCCTGGCCACAGTTTCAGTATGTTGAATAAAGGAAAAATCATACCTTGCCGATAAATTTTTTGAAAACCAAACGACAGGTGATATAATTAAAACTTATCACACACAATAATATTATTGTTATTTACTTATGTCATTTCTTGTAATATGATGAAACTGTGAGGCGTTTTTTACGAATCATTCTGTTAATCTTTTAAATGATGAAAATATGAATCTTGACAAAGGGGGAAAAGACATGTCCAATGATGTCTTTAAAGCGCGTTCCATTTTTGAAGTAAATGGGAAACGCTATCACTATTACCGCCTAACAGCGCTGCAAGACGCAGGAATCGCCAATGTGTCGCGCCTGCCTTATTCGATTAAAGTGCTGCTTGAATCGGTGCTCCGCCAAATGGACGGCCGCGCGATTACGAAAGAACATGTTGAAGATTTGGCAAAATGGGGATCGGATGAAGTAAAGGACAAAGAAGTCCCGTTTAAGCCGTCACGCGTTATTTTGCAGGATTTTACCGGTGTTCCAGTTGTTGTCGATCTTGCATCGCTCCGCAAAGCGATGGCTGATTTGGGCGGAAACGCGGATAAAATCAATCCGGAAGTACCGGTTGACCTTGTGATCGACCACTCGGTTCAGGTTGATAAATACGGTGCGCCGGATGCCCTTCAGGTGAATATGGATTTTGAATTCAAACGCAATGCCGAACGCTATAAATTTTTAAACTGGGCCCAAAAAGCGTTTGACAATTACCGTGCCGTTCCGCCTGCAACGGGGATTGTCCACCAGGTAAACCTTGAGTATCTGGCAAGTGTCGTCCATGAAAAAGAACTGGAAAACGGCGAATATGAAACGTATCCGGATACCCTCGTCGGGACCGATTCCCATACGACAATGGTCAATGGACTCGGGGTGCTCGGATGGGGTGTCGGCGGTATCGAAGCGGAAGCCGGCATGCTCGGCCAGCCTTCGTATTTCCCAATTCCGGAAGTTATCGGCGTAAAAATGACCGGATCGCTTCCGAACGGGGCAACCGCAACCGACCTTGCGTTAAAAGTCACCCAGCTTTTGCGCCAAAAAGGCGTGGTCGGCAAATTTGTCGAATTCTTTGGCCCGGGCGTCTCAACGCTGCCGCTTGCAGACCGTGCGACGATTGCAAACATGGCGCCTGAATACGGGGCAACTTGCGGTTTCTTCCCGGTTGACGATGAGTCGCTTGCCTATTTGCGCTTAACCGGCCGCAGCGAAGAACATGTAAAAGTGGTGGAAACTTACTTGAAAGAAAACGGCATGTTCTTTACGCCGGACAAAGAAGACCCGGTTTATACGGATGTGCTTGAACTGAACCTTTCTGAAATTGAAGCCAACCTTTCCGGCCCGAAACGCCCGCAGGATTTGATTCCGTTATCGCAAATGCAGTCTGCTTTCCAAAAAGCGATTACGGCGCCTGCCGGCAACCAAGGTTTCGGACTGGATGAAAAAGAGCTCGATAAAGAAGCTGTGATCCATTTTAACAACGGCGAAACAGCTGCGATAAAAACCGGCGCAGTCGCCATTGCAGCGATTACGAGCTGCACAAACACTTCAAACCCTTACGTTATGCTCGGGGCCGGCCTGCTTGCGAAAAAAGCGGTTGAAAAAGGGCTGGAAGTGCCGAAATATGTGAAAACATCGCTTGCGCCTGGATCAAAAGTCGTGACCGGCTACTTAAAAGACTCCGGTTTAATGCCGTACCTCGAACAACTTGGCTTTAACCTGGTCGGTTATGGTTGTACAACCTGTATCGGAAACTCCGGTCCGTTGAAGGAAGAAATTGAAAAAACCATCATGGACAATGATTTGCTCGTAACGAGTGTCCTTTCCGGGAACCGGAATTTTGAAGGCCGGATCCATCCGCTTGTCAAAGCCAACTATCTGGCTTCGCCGCCGCTTGTCGTTGCTTATGCGCTCGCAGGAACGGTGAATATCGATTTAAACCATGACCCGATCGGCAAAGACAAAGACGGCCAAGACGTCTACCTTAAGGATATTTGGCCGCAAGCGGATGAAATCAAAGAAAATGTTCAAAAAGTCGTCACGCCGGAACTGTTCCGCAAACAATATGAAAACGTCTTTACCGACAATGAACGGTGGAATGCGATCGAAACGAGCGACGAACCGTTGTATACATGGGATGCAGAATCGACTTACATTCAAAATCCGCCGTTCTTTGAAAATCTCTCGCCTGAACCGGGCGAAGTACAGCCGCTGTCGAGCCTGCGCGTCATCGGCAAATTCGGCGATTCGGTGACAACGGACCATATTTCGCCTGCAGGTGCGATCGGCAAAGACACCCCTGCCGGAAAATACCTGTTGTCAAAAGGAGTCGAACCGCGTGACTTTAACTCTTATGGTTCCCGTCGCGGCAACCATGAAGTCATGATGCGCGGAACATTTGCCAACATCCGCATCCGCAACCAAATTGCACCGGGTACGGAAGGCGGCTACACGACTTACTGGCCGACGAATGAAGTGACGTCGATTTATGATGCAGCCATGCGTTATAAAGAAAACGGCACCGGCCTTGTGGTTCTTGCCGGCAAAGATTACGGCATGGGCTCATCGCGCGACTGGGCGGCAAAAGGCACATACCTGCTTGGCATTAAAACCGTGATTGCGGAAAGCTTTGAACGGATCCACCGTTCCAACCT
>NZ_JARTJQ010000124.1:0-16922 GCF_036225245.1 Weizmannia sp. CD-2023 | reverse complement strand
AAATAAAAACCAGCTCATCAAATACAATTTTAATTAGGGCTTGCTGAACGAATCAAATTTTAGCTTGTATTCGACTTGTCACTAAGCCATGCCAAAATATTCGTCCAGCAAGCTCTAATTATTTAAATTATTACATATTTAGCCGCATTTTTGGGGGGGGAATAGTTAAATTATCACGAAAAATTTTTACTCCTCAGAGCTGTAAGCATTCGGATCACATAAGATGAATGGTATGAACTTTGCTTTACCCGGACTTATAGAAAAATGGACTGTTTTTTTATCCGCGCTTTGCGGGCAATGCATTAAAATATTGCGCCGATCCGAGTATTTCTTTTCATACAACTTTGGCAATATGAGTTCGCCTGTAAGATTTGTTGGCTTCAAATTTTCAATATAGATCCCATAGACAAGGCAGCTTAGTCTTGCACCCGTTCTTCCGACGGGTGCATACACAATGATGGTGCATTTTAAATCTTTTAAGTCGTGTTTAATTCTTGGAAACAAATTAAACACCAGGTCTGCCTCAACCCTGTTTTTGGAATTTTTAAAGTCATAAAGTTTATCATCATAACGTATTTTAAATGATAAGTCATTTTCCTGAACAAAATCCTTTGATACCCATACCCCGGGTTTGTCTTCCGTTAAATAATTACCATGATAAAACGATATGCTTTTAATGGTTCCAAACTCATCTATACTGGATGTCACTTTATTATTTGTAACATCAAAAGAAAAAGATTGATCCGGCAGTTGCTTGAGATAATAACTTTCTTTATTTGTACTAAAATATTTTCCGTTCTCAATTGTTAAATTGAAATAGGGATTGACCGATTCATCGATAAATTGAGTTATGTTTTTTGCCATATTATTTTCTCCCGAATTTTTTTTAGACAATGCCCAAGACAGACAACAGTACGCCTAAAACCATGATCCCGAAGATAATTGCGATAACATTTACTTTTTTCTTCAATAAATAGAAGCAAAGAAAAGTGATCAGCAAAGGAATGATTCCTACAAAAATACTATCCAATACATTTTGGACGTTCATGATTTCTTTTCCATGCATATGAAAAGCTAAGACTGTTTTAAATTTAACCATTTGGACAGCCATCGCACCAACCATGATCAGCCCTAAAATACTGGCAGCTTTTGTTAAAACTGCGATAATGCCTTCTGAATACATTTTTTCAATATACTTGGACCCAAGTGAATATCCTAAAAATGCGCCGTAATACCGGATTAAATAGTTGGGTATATTAAACGCCAATAAAAAGATAAGCGGTGCCAGGAAATTCCCCGCATTTGCAAGCCCGATTGCCAGTCCGGCACATACAACACGCCATACACCCCAAAAAAGGGAATCACCAATGCCGGCTAACGGCCCCATCAAACTTAATTTAATGGCATTAATACTTTTCGGATCAAAGTTAGGTTTCTCACTGTTTTCCTTTTCCATTGAACCGGCAATTCCCATCACAAAAGAAGCAAAGGGGATAGTTGTACTAAAATAAGCTGTATGCCTTTCAAGCGCTAATTTCCGGTCTTCTTTATTTTTATAGAAATGGTGAATAAACGGTATCATAGAGTAGCAAAAACCGCCTCCTCCCATCGTAATCGGATTGACCGAAATATACATGGTAGCGGAACGCCAAAACATTTTTCTAATCATTTTCTTTTCGTCTTTACTAAGGTTCTGTGTTAGTTTCATTTGAAAAAGTCCTCCTCTTCATCCGAGATGGCGGCATTTACATCCGGGGCACTTGCCGTTGCCATCTTTTTCAATTGAAGATCTCTTGGAGAAACAACGACAGCAATGATAAACGCGATTGTAGCGACAGCAATTAAAGGAAGTTTTAAATATGCAACCAATACAACGCCTAAAAAGAAGTAAGCAGCAATTTTATTATCCCATAGCATCATTAACAGCATTGCCATCCCTACGGCAGGCAACATGTTCCCGGCAACTGTTAAACCATTCATAATCACTTTCGGAATACTGTTTAATACATCTCTGACAACATCCGATCCAAACAATACCGCGAAAAATGGGATGAGCGCATATAAACCATAGTGTAAGAACCATAATCCATAGTGAAGGCCGACGATTGATTTTTCTTTTCCTTCAAGCGCGAGCTTTCTGAATTTCGGTGCAAATGGCCCGATAACAAAAGAAAAGATCAAGTTCATCAATTGCAGTCCTAAAATGGCTAATGGAAAAACCAACGGGATAATCGCGCCCATATTCCCGCCCATGTTGATTGAAAAAACAGTGGCTAATCCTGCTGCCAGTGAAGGCTCTGCTGTACTGGATATGCCAATATTGACGACGCCCATAAATATTGTTTCCAGAGACGCCCCTACAAGGAGTCCTGTGTTTAAGTACCCCAGTAATAAACCCGTAAGAGGAGCGACAACGATTGGGCGGCTTAGCATAGACATGCCAAGCAATTCATGTCCTGCAACTCCTGCAAATACTGCAAACGCGACGACAATTGCATCATACACAAGGTATTCCTCCTAACGTCTTATGTTTTTAAGGATATTTACAGCTAACTTTTTTTCCATGGCTGGAGTAGGCTGAAATTCTGTATTTGGATACAGCTTTACCAATGTTTCTAAATGATCAATTTCTTCTTGTGTGAGCATGACTTCTTTTGAGAATGTGATCTTTTCCCCATCTGTCATTTTTCCGGCGTTTCCGATATTTACGAGTTCAATGTCCTGAAATCTTTCGCAAATTGTAACAGCATCTTTCACAGTTGTGACCAATACCATAAGCCTCATTTTTTGAGCCCTTGGGTCGTTCAGCAGTTGTATTGCAGACTCCACCGTTTTAATAATGCATTTTATCTCTTGAGGCACAGCCATTTTCAAACTCATTTTTTGAATTTCATTATTTGCTGCCTCATCATTTGCAACTACTAAACCATCAAGTTTTAACGCCTTCGTCCAAGTCATGGCTACTTGTCCATGTATTAATCTTTCATCCACTCTCAGAGCAACGATCATCTTAATCCCTCCTAATTAAAAAATAAATCCTCATTGTTATCTTTTTCCGTTTCCTGTTTGGAAAGATTGCTTAGTTCGATTAATTTCATTTGTTTCTGAGAATCGGCAACCATTTCCTCTAGCAGCTGATCCGTCAGTTTTTTTGTTGAAAGCACGACTTCAAGGATGACCGGTAAGTTAAAACCGGAAATGAGATGCACTTTTCTTTTTATGGAACTGGCGTAAGCAATGATCTTCTGGGTTACACTTCCTCCGTATAAATCAGTAAAGATAATAATTTCATTTTCTTCACTTGCAGATTGGAAAAAATGTTCAATTTGTTTGTCAATGCTCTCATCATTGACGTATGCATTCAAAAAATAGATGTTTTCTTCCACACCCGTAAGAAGTTTAATACTGCTTTTGATGCCGTTTGCAAAATAACCATGAGTGGCAACTAATATTTTGTTCATTTCTCTCCTCCTTTCGTCTCATCGGTTTTTCGTATATTATTAATGCAATTTCCGTGCCAGTCTTTTAAAAAACAGGTATGCCAGGCATTTCAATTGTAAAAAATAATGTGTCCAAAAAATTGGACACAACAGGAACACTGGATAGACAGATTACGGGATTCACGAAAGCCCTCTCATTTTTGAATAAACGGGCCAATTAATTGGTATAACAACGAGATTTCGTATTGGCTGACCATAATGTTGTAATTATTTTCCATTGGCTTAAAAATATTTTTTGAAGTAACGTAGAATTCCGCTTCGGGTTCTGACAATTTCTCTTTAATATCCTCTTTTTCTTCTCGAGAAATAAAAAGACGTTCTATCATAAGAGCGATGTGCATATACAAATTTAACTTTACTTTTCCAGTAAACGTAATACGATAATAATTTTCATATTTTGTCAAAACATTTTCCACTTCATTGATCACAACAACGGGATTTAAAAATTTCAGCCGGTCTACCACGCCTTGTATTGAAAATAGTTTTAGCAATTCCTGAATCATTTTATCAAAGGAATTTCTACTGATATCGTTATAAATTAAACTCCATAAATTGGAAATACCCTCTGCATCCAGCATATTGTATATATTGACATGGGGAATGGAAAAAGAGCTTGGTAAGTCCGTTGTGGTAATGACAAGCTTTGTTTTGTCAAAATAATTTTTTGAATTCCTGTCAATTGTATTTTTCAATTCCCTGTATTCCATCGTTAATACTTCTATCTTTTCTGTAGATAAATACTTGCTCATGATATCTTTAATTTTTTCCGATATGCCCATGCCGGACATACAAGAAATAATGATGTTTTTTGTTTTTGAGAAGCCTTCAAAATACTGGGTTTCAATTTTATATTTTTCGACAGACTGTTCTCTGCTATGGTTTTAAAAGGCACCCTGTTTTTTATTTTAAGCCCTATGTCCAGTGCAATCGAGGTGGTTAAGTTGTCGACTATTAATAAATCACCCTGCAGAGCGTTCTTAATGGATGAATACAGTTTGCTGAGCGAACCCATATCAACTAATAAAGTAAGCCCGTCCGGATTCGCCTGATGATGAATAAACATACGTGCTTCTGTAATAATATTTTCCAGTGCTGTATTGATCGGCATATCAATGGCTTCAAAAACATATGTTTCACATAATCGGTTGACCACAGACTGGATACTGCTGGCCGTGCTTTCTCCATGAGCGATGAGCAAACCCTTCAGTTCAATATCTTCTTTCACATAATCAGATAGCAGGAGGGAGATCACTATTTTTAGGAACGCACTTTTTTCGCTTGTTAAGTGCAGGGAACTGACAAATTTATCGGCAATATAACTCGTTCTTGGATAAACCGTTTGAATTTCTATATTTAAATCCTTTAAACAGCCTAAAAAGGGTATCTTTTTCTCATGAATGTAATAATAAAAATCAAAGCTGATTTTGTCTATTGATACACTGTTTACAATCCCGTACCGGTTCATAATGATATCTTCCCATTTTTGAATAAACATGTTCTTTACATACATTATGCTTTGATTGGATACATTTTCAAAGTAAGAAAAGTTACCCAAGCTTTTTAAATGAAGCGTCTGTAATCTGTTTTTTAATTGTTCCAATGACGCCTTTGAACCCGTGCCTTTAGCATCGTGCAAATCTGACATGATTTTTTTCAATTCCAGCATGAAGCCATCTGCATGCTCCTGGTCAAAATCAAAAGGGAATGCATATTCAATCAAGAGATAATTGTGCGGATACTTGCTTGTTTCCGCTTTCCGAACAGGCATATCAGAAATGGTACCGGGGCTTATCAGTAAAGTATCATGGTCGGGATGATGATTATAAGCATCAGCACAACTCAGCTTAATCATATTTTTTAACTTTCCGATGTTGCCATTAAAATGGCTGTTTAATAATAATTGTACGGACTCTCCTTTAACCAATATATTTTTTTGAAGGATGTTTGCTTCTTGATAAAACATATATTTTATTAACTGTATTTTTTCAGCCAATGGCCGGTTATTGAAATTAGAAATAGTAACATGTACTTGAATCCTTCTCAGAAATGTTTCTAAAAATATATTTTCCTCATTTTCTGTGGTTGCGAAAATAAATCGGACTTTCGATTCATTCCATGTCTTATTTTCCCCGAGCGGTCTGTATTTGCCGGTATCCATGAACAAAAAAAGCTTTTCCTGGTTTTCTTTAGATAATCTATGGATCTCGTCTAAAAATAAAAAGCCACCGTCCGCCTCTTGGATAAGCCCGTCTTTTTCCGGGTTGCCCCCGTAAAAGCACCCTTTTTATAACCAAACAGAACAGAAGATAATAATTCTGCATTGTCTGCGTAGTCTGCACAGTTTAAAACAATGTAAGGGGCGTTTTTTTAATAACCTCTTGATTTATGGCATACTGATAGATTAACGACGCGAGAAAACTTTTGCCGACACCTCTTTGTCCGGTGATCAATATATTTAAACCGTTAGGAGGGTATTTAACCGCCGCCTGGCAACGTTGTATGATTTCACTCTGGCTGCCATGATATCCAATAAAAGATTCGAAGACGTCTTCCGTTTTCATCTTGCTTATAACAGACCAATAGACAGGTTTTGTGGCTGTTTTTGCCACTTTTCCTTCTTCAAGTAACCTGGAAAGATAATGACTTACTACTTGCCTTGAAAGGGAAAGCTTTTCTGCAATTTCTGATGCAGTAATTCCATCTTTGGCGGTATTTAATTCGCTTAGTAATTTAAATACCTTATCTTGCGCTGATATTTTCATTTTGCTCACTCCCGGCTGGAACTCTATATTGATAGCACAATCATACCATTTGAAAAATATATTACAAATTCAGAAAAAAGCAAGAGATATGGCCGGAGTGGATATAACTTATCTTAAAATCTCTTGATTCAAGGATAGCAACGCCAGGCACTCCACGGAAAAAAGCGGTTCGGGCTGGTGTTGTTTAGTCGGAAAGTATCAACGGCAGTTAATAACAAGTGATCAATGAGACCATTCTCCAGTTCCTTTTTCAACTCCGGAAAAGTGGCTTCTTTGAACTCTTTTTTTGTCCAGATCAGCTTTATCAAAGTATACGTTGCCATAGAGTAGCTGAATCCAAGCCTGTTTAACATCTTAGAAACACCCTTTGGAGTAAAAGTATTAGGAAAAATTAGATTTTTATTTACTTTTCTCCCTAAACTTTTTGGCCTTTTGAGGGATTCGAAGTATTTTGGAGGACCCATTAAAAATAGGGAGTAATATGAGAATGGGGTTTTATTTCCTGATGGAATATTGCTAAATTTAAGTCTAATAGGGATTTACAAATATTTATATTTAGTGTACAATTCTGTATATAAGATGAAACACAAAGACTGGGGGAAGGTATTGTGAAGTATCCATTAGTACGTAAGCATCTCATGATGGTACCCTTCGGTAAGAAATTGTCTATAGGAACTATTCCTAATGGCGCAATTGAAATTGAAGATCCTGATAGAGCGATTGATTCTGTATTATCCATTTATGATGGAAAAAGAACAGTAGAGGAAATACATAGATTGAATGTTATGGATAATATTAAAAAACTAATTTAAAAGGAGATTCTTTTATGAAAGCACTACTTGTTTTAGATATGCAAAATGGAATATTAGAAATGAAGGACTTTAGTGAAGAAAGGAATAAAATCAAGAACATTATAAAAAGGTTTAAAGATGCAAAAGATTTGGTGGTATTAACAAAACATATAGATAAGGATCCAAATAGTCCACTAGCTGAAAATACTGAAAAGAGTGATATTGATAAGGAATTTGCTCAATATGCGGATCTTACTATAACCAAAAACACTCCAAGTGCATTTTTTGGTACAAAGTTAGATTCTATTTTAAAGGAAAAAAATATTGATCATCTATATATTACAGGATTTAATACAGAGTATTGCTGTTTATTTACTGCTATAACTGCATTTGAAAGGGGATATAAAGTCACTTTTATCGAAGATGCAACAGGAACTGTTAATGATGATGATACCTATGAAATGAAGGGATTGGATATAAACGATTTTGTAGGTTGTATATTGGATTGGTCAGGTATAATTGAGGTTCTTTACTACGAGGAGTTTGAAGAGCAATATGCTGCATCAATATGAGAAGGCTATTGTATCAACAATAGTGACCAGGGGTATCTTGTGAATGTCTTTTGATTCTTTATGAAAACGGATTTATCCTACGTAATAGTAGAAGTATTATTCTTCATTTATTTCATTTTGAGAGATAAATATAAACAAAAGAAGCACTTTAATAAAATGAAAATTTCCATTGAGGTGTGTAACTATGAATATTATTACCTACAATTGGTCCGTTCATAATGGGGAAAAAGTTGAAACTGTAGTCAAGTATTGCCCAAATTGCGGAAAGGTAGTAAATTTTTATGACACTTTAATGAGAAGACATAATTCAAACGGAAAAAATATTTATAAATTTACTATTTTTAAATGCGAAAAAAACCACACTTGGAATAGAAAAGAGAAAATCTTTAAATCGTATGACCCTAAGTTGGAAATTAAAAATAGGGATTTTCCGAATGAAGCACCCCAGAATGATAACGAAAAAATTAATTTGGTTACACACTTAAAAAACGGATTTAATAAGATTTGTATTAATATAAATTATTTAGATGAACCTGTTCGTATCGATAAGTTGCTTGGAAATCAACTCATTGATATAAGTAGGAATCAAATTTGTTCGTTAATTAAAGAGGGGAAAATACTATTGAATAAAAATACAATTAAAAATCATACTGCTGTTAAAGAAAAAGATACAATAGAAATATTTATTTGATAAAAAATTAAATGATATTTTCACGGGATCAGTTCTATATTTTTATATTTAACCTGTGAAACTGAATAAGGAGATACCAAATCTTTACAGTATCCTTTTTAACTTCTGGTTACGGATACAGGAATCTACCACCACCCTACCAATTACCAACCTTCTTACAGGTGAATATACGAAAACCAAGGATTGGTGTGCCAATCCTTGGTCCTTGTTGAAGAACGTTACTACATGTCTTCATCATTGTTAAATTCATCGTTTTCTTTCAAAAATTGATAGGTAAATTGCAGTTCTTTCCTCGGCCTTATGCCATTTTTTACCGCGGCCTCGTATTCTCTTAGCCAATAATTTTTCTGATCGTATGCTTTAAGCTTATTGAGCAAGATAAACAATGCGTCTTCTTTAGATTCCTCCTGAATATTGCTTTTAAAATAACGGATAGCTGACTCATATTCACACAGTTCCATCTTTAGTTTGAAAACTGTTTCAACCAATTCATTTATATTTCGCTCCCGGCTATATTCGTCATCCTTCCAAACCCATGTCTCTTCAGGCGTTATCGTTCGCTGCTTCAATCCCATTAGAAAATGATGGCATTGTTCGATTGCTATTTCTTTAGCATCCACAGTTCTCAAATTCGCAATGAACACGTTGAATAAAGATGACCGCAGTGTATCCATGTCGAGATGATAATTAATAATTTGTTTCAGGGCAGAACTTATAGTTTCTTTGTTAATCCCCATACTGAATTTTCTTTTTAGGAGAATATCGAATAATTCCACTTGCTCCATACCAATAGATCTAAAGGGATTGTCTGTGTTAAAGATGTAATAGCCACACCCATAACATAACATTTCATACAGTGCATCGAGTAAATCTGTAGCACGCTTCCCTTCGTTTCCTTCAACGGGTACCTGTTGCAATTGTTTTATGTATGATTTGACCTTGAATCGCCACTTGGGACGTTCCTTTTTGCTAACATACCGATTTGGGGCAATGTAATTTTGTTTATAAGCATTTTGAATGAATTGCGTAATTTCACGTTCCAAATCATTAAGGTCAACATGTTTTTCTTTCTCTTTTTTTATCTTTTCAGCTTCTTTGTACTGCTGAAAATCTTGCAACATCCCATCAATTTCTTTTTCATCACGCACTTTTTTCGGTATCGCCTTATACAATTCAATCATCATTTTGCTTAAGTCGTCCTTACTGTATTTTTCAAGGAGCTCTCTCAGCTCAGTGACACGCATTTAACATCCCTCCCATTCGTTTAAAAAACTCCCGGATTCCCGGCATTTGCTTGTTTCAATCAACAAATGTTACTCAATGGTATCTATTTTATTTACCATGTAACCCTCTGTTTAAATAAAAATTTTAAGTGATAAACTTCGAAGGTAAATTACTTATAACAAACTGTTTTTATGTTTTCATTGGATATAGTTTTTCCTATCTGGTTCTTTCATTATATTTACACTCCTTTCATTTTTCAATATATCTTTTATAAGTTCACATTTTTATTTGAATTACATAATTAATCCGCTTTCATCCAGCTTTTAATCCTTTTCTTCGGTATCACACTCTTCACATCTGTCAAATCTATGGAAATGTGTATGTGCAAACCATAAGTTTAAAAAAAGGGTGTGATACCCAGAGTGATTAAAGTGTCACTTTTCCCTTTAATATGTTGCTGGCGAGTTTGCAGCTGCCTGATCAGCCTTTACACAATCGATGGCGACAACGATAGCTATGAGAATCGTTTCCATTTCTTCTTTTAAGATTTGAATTTTGTAACTATCGCCCCAAGTAAACCATTCCTTACTAACTTTACCGACCACTTCTCACCGTGCCGCAACACTTCAAAATCCATATCCAGCCAATTCCCACGCACTTCAATTCCTGCCGCATCAATCGTATAGCGTGCCTTAAAGAAGGATAGCTCTTTCTTTATTGTTAACACTTCTCGTCCATTTACCTCGACAATAAACTTTGGAAGAAAGCTAAACGCCTTTTTCGTAATAAGCGCGACTTCCTCTCGTTTTGTATTCATAATCGAGAACGTCTTAGGGATTTGCAAAAAGCTGCCCTCAACATAATAAACATCTCGTTCCTGTTGATCCTTGACCGTAAATTTGCCGCTTAAACTAAAAACCTTCTGCTTCATATATAGCTGCTTCATACCCGTCCTCCTTTATTTTAAAGGAATTTTTTATGATTCTATTCTCTCACATTATACCGAATCCACCAATGGGTTGACATGGCTGTTTGTACTAGAATAGAAAAATAATCTTGAATATAGAAGTTAAATTAAATGCTCGTTTGTTTAATAGTCTTTGGACACTATATAAAATGCACTAAACCTTGTTATTCTGTTTCCTAGCCCTGAAGTTACAAAGGCTCAAGACATTCCTTTTGCACAAAAAATAATTCGATAAGATATTGTAGGAAAAGTAATCGAAAGAGACATCGTAATTTAATATGAAAAAGACCCAGAAATCGAAAATGAAATCCGGGTCTGAATGGGAAATGTTTTATATTATTCTACATCCCAAACAGCAATTTTGTGACGACTTCCACATGTGTCGTATGCGGAAACATGTCAACAGGCTGTACTTCCACTGTACGGTATCCTCCCGTTTCCAGGAACCGCAAGTCTCTTGCCAATGTTGCCGGGTTGCAGGAGACGTAGACGACTTTTTGCGGTTTCATCTCCAGGATGGTTTTGAGCAGGGCTTCGTCACAGCCTTTGCGCGGCGGGTCAACCACTAAGACATCTGCCTTGTTGCCTGCCTCGTACCATTTTGGGATGACCGTTTCCGCTGTGCCCGCTTCAAACTCCACATTCGTGATACCGTTGAGCGCCGCATTTCGCTTTGCATCTTCAATCGCTTCCGGCACAATTTCTACGCCGAATACTTTGCGGGCCTTCTGTGCAAGGAAAAGCGAAATTGTCCCGATGCCACAGTATGCATCAATGACCGTTTCGCTGCCGGTAAGTTCCGCGTACTCGAGCGCTTTTTCATACAGCACTTTCGTCTGAACGGGATTGACCTGGTAAAAAGAAGGCGCGGAGATGGCGAATTTTATATCCCCGATTTTGTCGTAAATGACCTCATTTCCCCACAGTACTTTGGTTTTCTCCCCTAAAATCACGTTTGTGCGCTTCGGGTTGATATTGTGCACGATCGACTTAACTTGCGGCAGGCGCGAGACCACTAAATCCACGAGTTTTTTCCGATGCGGCAGTTCCACTGTTCTCGTGATCAGGACGACCATCAGCTCGCCGGTCTTCCTCCCGTAACGCACCATGATGTGGCGGAGGACGCCGCTGTGATGTTCCTCATCGTAAGCCGGGATGCCAAGTTCCCGGCAAATTTCTTTTACCACTTGGACGGCTTCGTTTACCGCCGGAAGCTGGATCACGCTCTCATCGGCATCTAGTATTTCATGGGTTCTCGGTTTAAAAAAGCCGGCTACGAGTTTCCCATTTTTTTCGCCGACCGGCACCTGGGCTTTGTTCCGGTAATGCCACGGGTTGTCCATGCCGATCATCGGATGGATGCGGGCGTCTTCAATTTTTCCAATCCGGGCAAGTACCTGGCGCACCTGATTTTCCTTGTACATGAGCTGACCATCATAGCGGATATGTGCAAGCTGGCAGCCGCCGTATTTCGGTGCGTCTTCTTTCGGGATGTCGACGCGGTACGGACTCCTTTCGTACAGTTCGAGGAGGCGGCCGATCCCGTAGTTCTTGTTGGCTTTAATGACTTTCACGCGGGCTTTCTCCCCCGGAAGGCCGTTTTTGACAAACAGCGGGTAGCCGTCCACCTTCGCCACCCCTGAACCGTCATGCGTCAAATCTTCAAAAACAACCTCTATTTCTTCGTTCTTTTGAACCGATAATGTTTTTTTCATGCCTGTCTTCCTTTTCGTCTTAATGGCTACGGAAATTTTAACATAAAGCGGCTTTGAATACGAAAAACAATCAGTTGCCGCGGACTGTTTTCTTGAATATTCGGCCGTTTTTAAAAATACACCTTTATTAAACAGATATTATGATGATAAAATGTTGTTGAAAGGACCAAAAACAAAGGGGGAAACGCTTCTTGAGTGATCAAACATTAAAAATGATTTCGATCGCCATTTATATGGTGCTGATGCTCTGGATCGGCTGGGTGGCTTACCGGCGGACGAGCAACCTCGATGATTATATGCTCGGCGGACGTTCGCTCGGCCCTGCAGTTGCTGCTTTAAGCGCAGGCGCTGCCGATATGAGTGGATGGCTGTTGATGGGCCTGCCGGGCGGTATTTATCTGACCGGGCTTGCTGATGCATGGATTGCGATCGGACTTACGATTGGGGCCTATTTAAACTGGCGGCTTGTGGCACCGCGTCTCCGCTCCTATACAAAGGTGGCCGGTGATTCCATTACGATCCCTTCTTATCTTGAAAACCGTTTCAAAGACCCGACCAAAATGCTGCGGCTTGTTTCTGCACTTGTCATTTTAATTTTCTTTACGCTTTATGTATCTTCCGGGATGGTATCCGGGGCCGTCTTTTTTGAAAACTCATTCCATACGTCCTATTATTTAGGGCTGATCATCGTTGCGGGCGTTGTTGTGTTGTACACGCTTTTCGGCGGGTTTCTCGCTGTTTCATGGACCGATTTTGTCCAAGGGCTGATCATGGTCATCGCGCTCGTTCTTGTGCCGATTGTGGCTTTTACCAAAACGGGCGGGCCGGTTGAAACTTTCCATACCGTGAAATCGATCAATCCGGATTTGCTGGACTTTTTCAAAGGGACAACGGCATTGGGGATCATTTCCGCGCTCGCGTGGGGGCTCGGCTATGTCGGCCAGCCGCATATTATTGTCCGCTTTATGGCGATTAAATCGGTAAAAGAAACGAAAAGCGCGCGCAGAATTGGGATCGGCTGGATGATTTTGTCGCTGATCGGCACATCCCTTACTGCGTTGATTGGGATTGCTTATTTCCATCAGGCCGGCCATAAACTGGAAAATCCGGAAACGGTTTTTATCCAGCTCGGGCAGATTTTGTTTCACCCGCTCATTGCCGGATTTGTGCTGGCAGCAGTGCTTGCAGCGATTATGAGCACCGTCTCATCCCAACTGCTTGTTACTTCAAGTGCGCTGACGGAGGACCTGTATAAGCTCTTCTTCCGTCGCAATGCTTCGGATAAAGAGTCGGTATTTTTCGGGAGGCTCGCGGTGCTTGTTGTTTCTGTTGTCGCTGCATTGCTCGCTTTAAACCGCGATTCCACCATTTTGCAGCTTGTCAGCTATGCATGGGCCGGGTTTGGCGCATCATTCGGGCCGGTGATCTTTTTGAGCCTGTTCTGGCGCAAGATGAACCACTGGGGCGCCCTTTTCGGTATGATTGTGGGTGCCGTGACAGTGATTATCTGGACCGTGTCAGGAATGGATGCCAAATTGTACTCCATGGTACCGGGTTTTGCCTTTAACCTGATTGTCAGCATGGTGATCAGCATCGCAACCTACAAACACCATGCAGGCATTGAAGAAGAATTTAATGACAGCCTTTCCGCAATGAAAAAGGAAAGTTGATTGTAAAAAACGTCGGAAGCTTTTTATACTGCTTCCGGCTTTTTCAATGGAGCAGGGGTTGCACAAAATGCCGGGTTGGACTACAGATTTAAAAAACGCCGGCAGTCTGCGTGTATGCTTCCGGCGTTTAATCTTGTCCTACAGGCATTATTTCCAATCAGAGATGGCTCAGATTTCCAAAATCTGGGACTGCTTTCCGGTCTTTTCACTAAGCGGTTATTGCTAAAAGCCCGCGATGGCAGTATTTTCAAAAGCCAGCAGTCTGCATACCCGCTTCCCGCTCTTTTGTCAGTCAGCCCTGTCTTGCGAGCGGTTGTTGCTAACCAGAGGTGGCGGTACAGATTTTCAAAAGCCGGAACTGCTGCCCGGTTTTTTACCAAGGCGGTTGTTGCCAAAACCCTGGATGGCAGTGTTTTAAAAAGCCAGCAGTCTGCATACCCGCTTCCCGCTCTTTTGTCAGTCAACCCTGTCTTGTGGGCGGATTTTATCAAGCGGCGCAAAGACTTCGAGATGGCGGTACAGGTTTTCAAAAACGGCAGGGGCTTCTCCGCCGAGTTCGCCGTCCAGATTTAATAAAATTTTATCCGGCGAATGAACTTTTACGCGGCTGGCAGAGGTGTAAATGACGTTCGGATCATTCAGATGTTCACCGCGCAGCGCAAGGGTAACAACCCGGATGAACTCGGCCAGGTTCGTTTTTTTCAAAATCATTAATGTAAACAGCCCGTCATTGATTGAAGAGTCCGGAGCAAGTTTTTCAAAACCGCCAATGGAATTCGTCAGGCCGATTAAAAACATCATCGCTTCGCCTTCAAACAGCTTCCCGTCATATTCAATCGTCATCTGGGTCGCGCGAATTGAAGGCAGCATTTCAATCCCTTTTAAATAATAGGCAAGCTGGCCGAGCATCGTCTTCAGCCGGCTTGGCACATCATATGTCAGTTCCGTGAGCCGCCCGCCGCCACCGATATTGATAAAATATTTCTCATTCATTTTCCCAATATCGACTGGAAGGGTATCGCCTTTTACGATAATTTCCGTTGCCGCCTGCACATCACGCGGGATTTGCAGGGCACGCGCAAAATCATTGGTCGTACCCATTGGGATGACGCCGAGTTTCGGCCGGTAATCCTGTTCGGCAATGCCGTTGACGACTTCATTGATCGTGCCGTCCCCACCGGCTGCCACGACAATATCATACTTGCGTTCAACCGCTTTCCTTGCTGCTTTAATGGCATCCCCGCCGCCGGTTGTGGCATGGCAGGACGTTTCATATCCGGCCACCTCCAATTTTTGCAGCACATCCGGGAGATGGCGCTTAAACGCTTCACGGCCGGAAGTCGGATTATATATGATTCTTGCTCGTTTCATTCGCATCATCCTTATTTATGTTGATGTACATGCGTATTTATGTAATCCCGTTTCGCGCAGGCAAAGGACAGTTTCCCCAAAACAGACCCGGATAGGGAAACTGCTCGATATGTTGTCCGTTCTTTCTGCATGGGGCAAATCCTTCATACATCCACCGAATTATCATACAACTTTTTTGAAAAAAAATCCACTAACAGCAAGGTTCGGCGTGCGCCTTGGCCGCAAAAAGACCCTTTTCGGCTGCCGTGTGCGTGGTGGCTGCCTTGTACCAAAGTGGTTCAAGGAAAGGGGGACGTGCAGGCAGAAATCATTTTCGCGTACACTGGTACAGCGGACCGCTTATCGATACTCAAATTCTCCATACCTACGCATCGTCACCGGCTAAACAACCGAATGCCGCGCGCATCCAGAAATTGTATCGTTTCCAGCAGAGCATCTTCGCCGATCTTGTATACTTCCCCGATGGTATCTTTCCAGCGGGCGAAATCCCGCATGTGCAGCTCGCGGATATTGCGGTAGTTCATAATTTTTAATGAGCGGTCGCGCAAATAGTAGCATTCCCGCCCGTTGAAGCGAACGGCGGTCACTCTGCGCATCGTCTGATTGGCGTTGTCGTCAAGGTAAGATGCACAAATGTCTTCTTTCAAATCGTCTTCCGTAAGCGGCAGCCATTCAATTGTTTTTTTCACAAAAGATTTCCCATTTGAACGGCGGTCGATTTCGTAACGGCCGGGCTCAAGCTGCGTAAAAATGATATCTTCACCAAAACCATGGAGCACGTGGCGCCGTTTTGCCTCAAGTTCAACCGGCTTCATGATCGGGGAGCCGTAGCCGACATCTACATACAATTTTTTTTCATTCAATAAAACCATCAGCGCAACATGGCCGGGCACCACACGCACAAACGAGCATTGAAAACCGAGGCTGCGCAACAGCCGCGCAAAATTGATGTTCAATGTAAAACAGGTGCCGCCCCATCCTTTTTCCCATAAATGGTCCACAAAAGTCTCAAACGGAGGTATGTAAATCCCCTCACGGAAGTAATGAAACTTGCTGAACGTTTCATAGGGAACATAGGAAAGATGGTGCTGGATAAGCCGCTGCAAAAAATTCAGCCCCGGCTCTTCACGTTCAAGCTTTAAGTAATTCAAATAAGCCTCCACCTGTTCTTCCATTTTCCTTTCCCCTTTCAAGTGCTTTATCCGTTCTTTTCGCTGCCCGGCATGAAAAAACCTTTTTTTCGCAACAATAGGGATGAAAAAAGTGACCAGCAGGCCCGACATGCACCTCTATTCCATTATAAACGTTTCAGCAGTAGACGCGCAGCTTACAGGCTCTTATTTCCTTATTGGAGCCTTTAAAAGGACAATTTGCTCCCGGTCCGGGTCTATTTTGTCTTTTTGAGACCTCCAAAAGGACAGGTCTGGCTTTCTTTTATCTTTTTGAAATCTTCAAAAGGACAATTCGACACTGATCCGGCTCTCTTTTGTCTTTTTGAAGCCCCCCAAAAAGACAATTTGCCCGGATTCCAGTTCCCTTTTGTCTTTTTGAACCCTCCAAAAAGACAGTTCGACCGGATTCCAGCTCTCTTTTGTCTTTTTGAAGCCCCCAAAAAGACAATTCGCCCGGATTCCAGTTCCCTTTTGTCTTTTTGAACCC
>NZ_JARTJQ010000123.1:0-2424 GCF_036225245.1 Weizmannia sp. CD-2023 | reverse complement strand
GTGCGAAGGCGTGGGCGAAGGAGGTGCCGGGCCATTTAAAACATAATATGGAAAATGGGCAAATGAGAGTAAGGAAAGTCGGGAAAGTTGCAAAAGATGAAAGTGAGATCATACCGGGGCGGCAGATGGGGCTGGCGGCCGAAGGAATCGGACGTGTACGGGCACCTGCGGAAAATACACATGGAATAGAGAACACGACAAAGGCCGCGGTTAATAAGATTTTAAAAAGTAATGCGGATAGAAGAATGATTAAAAATATCTCACACCCAGTGCTTGATAATACACGTTTCGGAAGTGCCTTAAAGAAACCTGATGGTCAGCATGGATTTAATGATATTATTGATAATTATGCTCAGTTTGCTGATGAATTTGAATTTGTTGGTGGTGACAGAGTTAAAAGAAAACTATATCAAATTGAAGGCGGCATAAAGTACTACGATTATAAAGATGTATATAATAAAGAATTAAGGATTAAGGAAAGAATAACAATTGTTAAGGACCAAAACGGGATATTTGAATGGATTGTTGACCCTTACAAGGGAGTTACACATAGAAGATTTATTCCAAATGGAAAAATTACGGGTTTTCCAAACCAGAGAACGTAAAGCAAGGGTGGTTCAAATGAAAATTTCTTTAGATACTTTCAAAGAAAACGGCATGAAGTACGATTGGAAAACATTATACGCGGGCTTAAAATTAGATCTAATAAAAAAAAGCGACATTGTGAATTATGCAGTTGAATTTTTAACTAAGCATCCAGACTCTAACAATCAAAACGTTGTTCAGCTTGCTTGGGGTGACGATGATCTTGATTATGAGAATTTATTAGAAAATATATTAAAAGAGTCATATAGTCAGGATTTGAATTTTGACACTGAGGCCTGGCAACTTGAAAAAAGAAAATGGAGATTTGCTGTACTAACCAGTTTAAAGATAAAATACCAAAATGACTTTGAAGAGCTGTTAAATAAGATTGCTGAAGTGTATGCTGATTTTAATTATCCTGATGACATGGATAGCTTTATTTACTATCTAAAACCAACAGATGGCTTTGATCCTTTACAATATTCGAAAGCAGAGAATATAGTTAGATTAATCAACTTATTTAATGATTTTATGTGCAAAGAATATCAGTACTTACAAGATAAATCAATTTAATAATTATCCTAATTTAAATGGAAATTCTGCACTCAGAAGATAAGATTGTTTATATTTTTAATCTCTTTATCCTTTTTGTTACGTTTTTGTCATCTTTCACTAAGGTATCCTCCAGTGAATAGACAGAAGAAATTATCATCAGTCATTTTAGATATTTGGGATATTCGAGAGATTTTTCAGGTACAGTGCCCGGCATTAATAGCACCGCAAAATTTGCCGACACTTCACGCATCATCAACTGTGTAGGAGAATTTAGTAAACCTGGCAGTCATCTACTTCATAAAGTAAAAATCTGAGCCCACACAAAGTTAAAGCCATGTATCGGTATTTGGAAAATGCGTAGCAAACCTGGTTAAAGATGTGCCAAGAAAAATGATGAAGAAGATGGCGGATGGTATAGTTTATAATGAAATCTCTTCTCATATTATTCATCCGAACAAGTTAGATTATACACCGGCAAAGGCGGAGAGATGGTAACCATCTCTCCGCTTTTGCCTTTGATTTCCAATGTAGTCCAATTACACAACTGACCATGATGCACGCTGTTTTTCCAAGCTTTAGCCACATTGTAAATAGGAATAATGACGTTGACAAACAATTGCCTCCGTCAAATTCATTACATTTTAAATGATACCAGAATACTTGACGAAATTTTTCACTTCACGCTAAACCCATTCACATGCTTTTTTTGAGCGGACAAGAAAGCATGAAAAAACAGGATGAGCCATTGAAAAAGAAGGCAACACGAAGAATCCGAACCGTCATTCAGAATATGATAACGATGGCTTCTAAGCTGGTTACGAGGGCCGGGAATGGTAATTTTAAGGTCACAGGGGACAACAAACGACTGCTGACTTTTGCTCACTTATATAATACCTTAATACTAGAAATCCTGGGTAATAAGCGATAAGAAGAAAACCGAAACAAACCAATAAGTATGCAAAAATAAAAATTTGAAGATCTATTTGTTATGATCTAAAATAAGTGAAAAAAGAGAAATATTTATCTATCAAAGCAACAAAAGTGCATTATCGAATAATCAGATAATATTAGAGTTTCACTCTTGGGAAACTGCTTACCACCAGTGTTTACTAGTTTTTCATCAGGGATTCAGGTCTATTTTATGAAAGAACTCGTATCGACTGCCCGTATCGGCCGGTCACTCGGCATCCATTTGATTTTGGCAACGCAAAAACCGAGCGGGGTTGTCGACGACCAAATCTGGTCCAACTCGAAATTCAAACTGTCGCTCAAAGTCCAAAACAC
>NZ_JARTJQ010000122.1:0-962 GCF_036225245.1 Weizmannia sp. CD-2023 | reverse complement strand
AAGTCATGCGTTGGTTCGCCACTTTCTCATGTAATTTAGCCACTACTAGTCGTTGCTTGTTCCAACGTGCAGAACCTTTCTTTCTCCGAGAAAGAATTCGTTGTGCTTTTGCTAATTTATCTAAGGCTTGCCGATAGTAACGTGGGTAATTGGCTTTCTTACCCTGTTCACTCTCGACATATAGACCATCCATAGCAAAATCCAAACCAACAACTTTCTGTATTTTAACTGGACGAATATCTTTCTCATATTCTGTCAAAATTGAAATGTAGTATTTGCCTGTCTTTGTTTTAGAAATAGTGCAAGATTTGATTTTATAATCAGCAGGTATCTCTCTATGCTGTTTCATTTTTATTGGCTTTTTGATTTTTGGCAGTTTGATATGACCATTTTCTAGCTTAATATTTCCGTTGACCATATTAGTTGTATAGGATTGTTTTGCTTTACGATTTTTGAACTTTGGAAAATCCGCATTTCCTTCAAAGAAATTCTTATAAGCAGTCTGTAAGTTCATTTGTGCATTTGCCAAAGCTAAAGAATCCACTTCTTTTAGGAATGGAAATTCACTTTTATATTTTGCAGGGGTCGGAAACTTTTGCTTTTTAAGCAATTCTTTATCATCCTTGAACTTTTCATACGTTTCTTTGCGTTCAGCTAACATCTTATTGTAGACAAAGCGAACACAACCAAATGTCTTAGCTAATAATGCGGATTGTTCTTTGTTTGGTAACAAACGAAACTTGAAAGCTTTGTTTTGCTTGGCCATATCAATTCACCTCACTTTGTGCGGAAAAATTTCGTATATATTGATTATATCGTAAAAAATCCGTACAATCAATATGAGGTGATAATCATGAGAGAAGAGAAAGAACGTGTAGAAATTCGTATGCCTAAGACGATATTAGAAAAATTGGAGCAATATCAAAAAGAAAATGGGATTCCAACTAGAACAGCCGCAATCT
>NZ_JARTJQ010000121.1:0-4074 GCF_036225245.1 Weizmannia sp. CD-2023 | reverse complement strand
TTCAAAAAGACATTTCGGGTTCGGATGCCGCGTGTTTTGTTCTTTTGACAGGTTCAAAAAGACATTTCGGGTTCGGATGCACCGTGTTTTGTCTTTTTGGCAGGTTTAAAAGGACATTTCGGGCCCGGATGCACCGTGTTTTGTCTTTTTGGCAGGTTCAAAAGGACATTTCGGGCCTAGGTGCGGCTTGTTTTGTCTTTTTGGCAGGTTCAAAAGGACATTTCGGGCTCGGATGCACCGTGTTTTGTCCTTTTGGCAGGTTCAAAAAGACATTTCGGGATCGAATGCCGCGTGTTTTGTCCTTTTGACGGCTTCAAAAAGACATTTTGGGATCAGTCGCGATTCCTTAGAGGGGCTCTACGTTAAGAAAGCACGGAAAATTGACGGTCTTTCTTCATGTAGAGCCCGTCTACGTTAAGGAAGCACGCAAAAACGAAGACCTTCCTTCACATAGGGTACGTCTATGTTAAGGAAGCGCGGAAAAAAGACGACCTTTCTTCACATAGAGGGCGTCTACGTTAAGGAAGCACGAAAAATTGAAGGTCTTTCTTCACGTAGAGCCCGTCTACGTTAAGGAAGCACGCAAAAACGAAGACCTTCCTTCACATAGGGTACGTCTACGTTAAGGAAGCGCGGAAAAAAGGCGGCCTTCCTTAACATAGAGCCCGTCTATGTTAAGAAAGCGCGGAAAAACGAAGACCTTTCTTCACATAGGGCGCGTTTCGAGTGCAAGCTTTTCCCTGCATTTTTAAAAAACTTGCATTAAATTGATGCCAAAGCTGTCAGCATCCTTGCCAAATTTAGGAATTTGGCTTATTCAGCAAGTTCCAATTTAAAACAAGATCGCTTATTTGAAAAGGTGATCAACATTTCCGGGCCATTTGACGTACGCTTCAGAAATAGGAGCATCTCTATTGACATAGTATACCGGGGAGAGGTATATTTTACATATACGAGGAGGCCAGGATATGGAGGAATTGGATATCATGATGGATGCCCGGAATGAAGCTTCCGTTTGCCCCGCCCACAGTGAACGTAAAAGCCACCATTCGGAAAAAGTGAAAAGGAACCTGGTCAGCAGGTTGAACCGTATTGAAGGGCAGGTAAGAGGCGTAAAAGGCCTTATCGAAAAAGATACCTATTGCGATGATGTCATTACCCAAATCGCTGCCATCCAATCTGCCTTAAACGGCGTGTCGAAGATCCTGCTCGAGGGCCACTTGAAAAATTGTGTCTTGGAACGGATTCAAGAAGGGGATCTCGATGTGCTGGATGAATTTTTAGTAACCATACAAAAAACAATGCGAAAATAAAGGAGCGAATGGATCATGGAAAAAGTAACCTTAAATGTACAAGGCATGTCGTGCGAACATTGTGTAAAAGCGGTTAAAGGAAGCGTCGGCGAATTGTCAGGCGTGAAAAATGTAGATGTTCATTTGGCAGAAGGAAAAGTGGATGTTGAATTCGATACGAATGAAGTTACGCTTGATAAAGTAAAAGAAACAATTGAAGACCAAGGCTATGAAGTAGCGTAAATCCGGACAAAACGGGCTGTGCTTTCGGGCACGCTCTCTTTTTTCAAAAAAATATACCTATAGAGGGTATAAAAGGCGTCAGGAGGAATGGATATGGCCGCATCACTACAGGAAAAACAGGACGCCAGCGTCACGCTTGGCATTACCGGCATGACGTGTGCAGCTTGCGCCAACCGGATTGAAAAGAATTTATCGAAAGTGGAAGGTGTCAAAAAAGTAAGTGTGAACCTGGCAACAGAAAAAGCTGCCATTCAATACGATACGAAACAGGCGACCGTCGAAAATTTGATCGAAAAAGTGGAGAAAACGGGTTATGGCGTATTAGAAGAAAAAGCGCAGCTCAATATTATAGGCATGACATGTGCGGCATGCGCCAACCGCGTGGAGCGGGCGCTGAAAAAAACCCCCGGTGTTGTGAGTGCCGCCGTCAACCTGGCAACGGAAACGGCAAGTGTTACATACCTGCCGGGGCAGGCAAGCGCTGAACAAATGATTGCCGCTGTAAAAAAGGCCGGCTATGACGCAAAAGTAAAAGGCGAACTCGATCCGGACTATGAAAAGAAGATGCGTGAGAAAGCATACAAAAAGCAAAAAATAAAATTTGCAGTTGGTGCTGTTATCTCAGTCTTTTTCCTGTTGCAAATGATTTCGGATATCGCTATGCATTACGGCGGCAGTTTTTCATTCCATATGAACCCGTGGCTGCAGCTTTTGCTTGCTACAATCGTGCAAATCTTTGTCGGCGGCCATTACTACAGGGATGCTTACCATGCAATCCGGGGCGGGAGTGCCAATATGGCCGTTTTGGTTGTGCTTGGGACGTCTACGGCCTATTTATACAGCCTTGTCCTCACCATCCTCGGTTCCGGGCGCATGCTTTACTTTGAGGCATCCGCCATTGTGATGACGCTGATCGTTCTTGGCAAACTGATGGAAACGAGGGCAAAAGGCCAAACATCAGAAGCGATGAAAAAACTGATGGGCCTGCAGGCAAAAACGGCTCGAGTCAACCGGGGCGGAAAAGAAATTGAAGTACCGGTTGAAGAAGTCGTCCCCGGCGATATACTTCTTGTCCGCGCCGGGGAAAAAATTCCGGTTGACGGCGTCATCACAGAAGGGGCTTCTTCTGTCGATGAGTCCATGCTGACCGGCGAAAGCATGCCTGTTTCAAAAAAAGCGGGCGATGCCGTCATCGGTGCGACATTGAATAAAACCGGTTCGTTCCGTTTTAAAGCTACGAAAGTCGGGAAAGATACGGCACTCAGCCAGATCATTAAACTCGTGGAAGAGGCGCAAGGGTCGAAAGCGCCGATCCAGCATCTGGCTGACCAGATTTCGGGTATTTTCGTACCGATCGTCATATTGATTGCATTGGTGACATTTGCGGTGACGTATTTTGCGGCCGGATTCACCCCTGCGATGGTCAGCATGGTTGCTGTGCTCGTCATCGCCTGCCCTTGCGCCCTCGGGCTTGCTACCCCGACAGCAGTCATGGTGGGAACCGGCCTCGGTGCTGAAAACGGCGTGCTGATCAAAAGCGCGGAGCATTTGCAAAGCGCCCATCGCATTACGACTGTTGTACTCGATAAAACCGGTACGATTACAAAAGGAGAGCCGGAAGTAACAGATCTCATTCCATACGGCGGTTTTTCAGAGGATGATTTGCTTGCCATTTCCGCCGCAGCCGAAAAAGGATCGGAACACCCGCTTGGTGCAGCCATTGTAAAAAAAGCGGCTGAAAAGGGCCTGCAACTGCCAAATGTTATGGAATTCGAAGCAGTCCCGGGCCGTGGTATCCGGGTTAAAATAGAGGAAAGAGAAGTTTTGATCGGGAATAAAAAAATGATGGAGGATGCGCATATCCGGATCGACGATGTGATCAGCCAAATGGAAAAACTTGAGGAAGACGGCAAAACAGCCATGCTGGTTGCAATGGATGGCGCGCTTTCCGGACTGATTGCTGTTGCAGACACGGTAAAAGAAACATCGGCAAAAGCGATCCGCATGTTGAAAGAAATGGGCATTGAAACGGTCATGATGACAGGCGATAACCGCCGTACTGCCGAAGCGATTGCCCGGCAAGTCGGCGTGGATCGTGTGCTCGCGGAAGTGCTGCCGGAAGATAAATCTAAAGAAGTTGAAAAATTAAAGCGTGCCGGCAACATCACCGCAATGGTCGGCGACGGGATCAATGATGCCCCGGCTCTTGCTGCAGCCGATGTCGGGATTGCGATTGGAACCGGGACAGATGTTGCGATGGAGGCCGCTGATATTACTTTAATGCGCGGCGACCTAATGGGGATTGTCAACACAATCCGCTTGTCGAAAGCAACGATGCGGAAAATCCGCCAGAACCTGTTCTGGGCTTTTGCTTACAATGTGGTTCTGATCCCGGTTGCAGCATTCGGGTTGTTAAATCCGATTCTGGCCGGAGCAGCCATGGCCTTCAGTTCTGTGTCAGTTGTGGGCAATACCCTGTTCTTGCGCAAATGGCAGCCGGTATCATGACATATAGAAAATAAAAACCGTTATTTTGATC
>NZ_JARTJQ010000120.1:0-3326 GCF_036225245.1 Weizmannia sp. CD-2023 | reverse complement strand
TGATTTTGTTGGTGTCTGGGTTGATTATTCTTCCGTTTGTCATTTTGCAGTTCAGAAAAGAATGGAAAGCCTACCGGGAATTTTCCCCGAAAAAACAATAGGTTTTTGTGCTGATTGAAATATTCGATGTAGTATCGGGTTTCCCTATACTGTCAACCTGGTGGATGTACCTTTCAGAATTCTGTATTGTGATGGGTGCCATCCTGATCAAAACGCATTAAGAATGCTGAAAAACGCGGCAGCAGATAGCGTCCTGCTGTTGTTTTGGGCGGGATGGGAAGTTATAGCCGAGTTTTCATAAAAAAGTGCTGAGCTGAGGGGGCTGCTGGATGTTAAAAAAAGCTTATGGGGCTGACTGTATTTTTACTGGCTGCGGATGTTTCATGTTGCCCGCTTATTTTTCAGCTTATCCATAAAGCTGAGGAGTTCCGCTGTCTGTTTTTTTCTGTTTTTTTCCATTGGGGAAGCGGAAGGGGGCGGAGAGTAAACGCTTGTTTCTTTATGGAACTTTTTCACATGATCACCTCAGCTGATTATCTGCAATAGTGTATGCAAAGCTGCGAAAAAATATGAAGGGCAATAACCGGTTTGTTATTGCCCTGAAGATTTTTTGCCGTACTTTTTCAGGATCTGTTCGTTTTCTTTCATGATTTTTAAAGTCGTCGGGCTTGTGCCAACCGAAGGAACACGGACTCTTGATTTTCTTCTGAAAGTTCTCCGGATATTTCCGGTTTCATTTCTCTGTGCCAGGAGCGCGCTGTTTTTTTTCATTTTTGTCACCGCCTTGTTTTTCAATCCATGTCGTCCGGCGGAGCCGCAAAATCATAAACATGGGCCATGATGACAAACAGGATACAATCCATTTCTGTAATGGCTCTGGAACCGGATATTTTTAATAGATACAATTCGTCATGAAAAAGATAAATCGGATGGAGCGCATCGTTTCCATCGACATGATACACCGTCTCCAGCCTGTCCAATTTCGCGCGGGCGGAACCGGGATTTGCGAAACTGTACAATGCCTGATCTTTTTCTGGCGGGGTGGTAAACGGCAAAATGTTAACGCTCATATCCGCTTTTTCCGCATAAGATGCCAGCACTTCTTTTAAACCTAACAGATATCCTTCTTTACTACCATAATACCCTACGATGCCCTCATCATTCAAGATGTCGAGCATATTTTTAGCCATTGACAGATTGTCCTGAAGCAAAGACTCGTTTGCAGAAACGGTTTTCGTAAATCTTTCCAATTCATATTTTCCGGCTTTGCGGAAATACATATTTAAAAAAATAAAACCGTCGATAGCCGCAAAAATAAGCGCGGTGATGGCATAGTTTTTAAATTCCGTGAAAATGCTCGCCGGGTGGATCGTCCAGTAAACCAGCGCGCCAAATAAATAAACCAAATACCAGATTTTCCGGATCAGAAAAACTTTTGCATCCATCTTTTCTTCATTTTTTCCATAAAGGTAAGTGTATATCACGAGACCGGCAAAACAAAGCCAAACAAAAGTTTTAAAAAACAGCGTTTCCAAATCTCCGCCTCCCTATATTCCCGAAAAGTACTGTCTGCCATTATTTTATCATAAAAAGGGGAACTTTTGTTTGCATTCCTGCATAAAAGGCAGAATTGATGAAATGTTCCTAGGATGATAGACTGATAAAGAAAGATATGTTAGAATTTAACAAAATATGGATGGGGAGCTGGCAGTTTTGGAAGCAAAAAATGCGTTAAACATCCGGCGGCTGGGCGGCAAGGAAAAACTTCCGATGGATTTACTGCTCCTTGCCGACCCGTCACGCGAAATGGTGATGGCTTATGCCAACCGCGGAGAATGCTATGTGGCGGAAATTGAAGAAAAGGTGATCGGCGTTTACATCCTGCTACCGGCGAGGCCGGGAATCGTGGAATTGGCGAATGTGGCGGTTGCAAAAGAACATCAAGGGAAAGGCTTTGGAAAACGGCTTGTGCTGGATGCCATCCGGAGGGCAGGAAAAAGAGGATTTAAAACGATCGAAGTAGGCACCGGCAATTCCAGCATCAGCCAGCTGGCCTTGTATCAAAAATGCGGTTTCCGGATCTCCGGGGTGGACAGAGGCTTTTTCGTCAGGCATTATGCTGAAACGATATATGAAAACGGGATTCGCTGCCGGGATATGGTACGGTTATCCCTCGATTTGGTAGAAACGACATGCAAGGGGTAATGGAATTGGAACTGGTCTTTTACAATGATGATTTCAAGCAGCAATTGGACAACTATACAATAACGGATGATCAGCTCCGTTTCACCGGCCATCCGGATGAAGCCATTGCCCTTGCAAAAGATGATCCGGAACGGCACCCTGTTGTTGCAGTCCGGCATGGCCGGATCACAAACTTTTTTGTGCTCCATGAAAAAAATGGCGCCAGGCCATATACAAATCATCCGCATGCCATATTGCTGCGGACGTTTTCAACCGATTTCCACCAGCAGGGAAAAGGATACGCCAGGCAATGTTTAAAACAGCTGCCCCATTTTGTCCGTACCCATTTTCCGGAAATAGAGCAGATGGTTCTTGGGGTGAATACGGAAAATGTTGCTGCCCAAAATTTGTACAGACAAGCCGGGTTTGTGGATGAAGGGGGCAGGATGTTTGGAAAAAAAGGCGAATTGATTATTATGCATTACCATTTAGGCAAAGAAGGGATATACAGATGGAAATAAAAGAACTTGCAAACCGGGAAGAGTGGAAAGCAGCGTTTCCGGTGATGAAACAGCTGCGTAAACATTTGGACGAAGAACACTATCTCCAGCTGGTGGAAGAGGCGGCAGAAAAATCGGATTACAAGATGGCCGCAGTAATAGATGACGGAAACATTGTGGCGGTAACCGGCTATATGCCGATGATTACCTTGTACAACGGGCGGTTTATTTGGGTATGCGACCTGGTGACGGATGAGGCGCACAGATCAAAAGGGTACGGCGCCAGGCTTTTGGCGCATGTGGAAAAACAGGCCGGCGAAAACGGATACGGCATTGTGTCCCTGTCATCCGGCCTGCAGAGAAAAGACGCACACCGGTTTTATGAAGAAAAAATGGATTATGATAAAGTCAGTTATGTTTTTTTAAAAAGATTGTAAACTTTACATCTTCGTTGGAAAGGGATATAATAGCTAAAAAATAATCTTTCAAACTACTAGGGGTGCCCGGATCTGGCGGGCTGAGAGAAAAACCGGCGTTTTTCAACCCTTTGGACCTGATCCGGATCATACCGGCGTAGGAAAGTAGGAATTTGTAAAAAATTTCTTGCTGATAAAGTCAGGTCTTTTCGGGCCTGGCTTTTTT
>NZ_JARTJQ010000119.1:0-8735 GCF_036225245.1 Weizmannia sp. CD-2023 | reverse complement strand
CAAGTCGGCCCCATGGACACATAAATTTTCTTCTTCGTATCTTTTTTTATTTCCATCAGGCGGTGATGGATTTCCGCCGACTCGGCCACCCCGCCGCCCGGCGAATTTATATGTAAAATGATGCCTTTTACATCGCGGTCTTTTTTCGCCCCATCCAGTTCTTCCAAAAAACTTTGATGGTTATATTCACCGGTGTCAAGCAGGGATGGTGACGCGCCGGTATCCTGAATCGTCCCGTTCACATTCAAAACGACGATTTTCTTTGATTCATTCCCATCCTGCAATACATTTTCGGAAACATCCCCTTCCCCCGCTTCCACCGTCTCTTTAAAGATTTTGGAAAAGTTGGTTGGTGCCGCCATGCTCGCCAGGTTCGCAATAATGGAAACGACGAACAGCCCGCCTGCCAAAGCAAGCGCTCCCCATCTTTTTTTGTTCATGCCAACATTTCACCCTTCCACTTTTTTGGTTTTCTTCTATTCTACTTGAAGATCCGGGACTTTAAAACAAAAAGCCGGGCATTTTTTTAAAAAAATGTCCGGCTTTTGTTTCTTATCTATTCCATTCCTGCTGCCTGAGCTCGACACGGCGGATTTTGCCGGAGGCCGTTTTTGGCAATTCCTTGATAAATTCAATTGCACGCGGGTATTTATACGGCGCGGTCAATTGTTTTACGTGGTTTTGCAGTTCTTTTACAAGCCCTGGCAAATTCTCGCTGATGCCATCTTTTAAAACGACAAAAGCTTTCACAATGCTGCCGCGGATTTCGTGCGGGCTTGCGACAACGGCACATTCTTTCACATACGGATGCTTGACGAGGGCATCTTCGACCTCAAACGGCCCGATCGTATAGCCGGAAGAAATAATGATATCATCCCGCCTGCCTTCAAACCAGAAATAACCGTCCTCATCTTTTCTTGCCCTATCCCCTGTAATGAAGTAATCGCCGCGGTATTGCTTGGCCGTGCGCTCCGGCTCTTTATAATAGCCTTTAAAAAGCGCAGGCGTGTCTCTATGGACGGCAATGTCGCCGGTTTCGCCCGGTTTGCACGGCTTCCCGTCATCATTTACGATTTCGACTTCATTTCCGGGGAACGGTTTGCCCATTGAACCCGGTCGCAACGGGGTATCAAGGGAAAAGCCGACGAGCAGCGTGCTTTCCGTCTGGCCGTAACCGTCGCGGATCGTGAGGCCGAAATGGTTTTGGAAAACATCAATGACTTCGCGGTTCAGCGGTTCCCCGGCTGAGACCGCGCTCCTTAAGCTTTTCAGATGATAATGGGACAAGTCATCCACTTTTGCCATTAAACGGTATTCAGTCGGTGTGCAGCAGAGCACATTGATTTCATATTTATCTAAAAGGGACAAATATTTTTCAGGGTCAAAACGGCCGTTGTAAACAAACCCGATTGCGCCTGAACCGAGAACGGAAAGGAACGGACTCCACACCCATTTTTGCCATCCCGGTGCGGCCGTCGCCCAAACACGGTCGCCTTCTTGAATGCCAAGCCAGTTCGGGGCAGCCGTGCGCAAATGGGCATATCCCCAGCTGTGCGTATGGATAACGCCTTTCGGATTGCCGGTTGTCCCGGAAGTATAGGACAAAATGGCGATATCATCTTTTGACGTTTTGAAGATTTCCAGTTCACAAGGGGCTGCTTTTTTCTTTTCATCCAGGAACGCCCATCCCGGTTCCGGTGCTCCAATTACGAATTTTTTCAAATTTTCAATGCCGCGGACATCTTTAAACTGTGCGGTGCATGAATAATGGGCGACAACGCCTTTTACATCCCCTGCTTCGATCCGGTAGTCAAGGTCTTTTGTCCGCAGCATTTCCGAGGCCGGTAAAAGGACGATGCCGCATTTCATTGCAGCGAGATACACTTCGTATGCTTCTACGATGCGCGGAACCATGACAAGTATGATATCGCCCTTTTTCAGCCCGCTTTCCAAAAAGACATGGCCGGTCCGGTTTGCATTTTCAATTAATTCTTTATATGTGACTTCTCTGTGCATGCCTTCTTTGTCTTCCCAAATCAGCGCAACTTTGTGCGGATCCCGGGCATATTTCTCAATTTCTTCGACTATATTGTATGTTTGTGGCGCAATCAGGTCACTACGACGCAAGCGAATCGCCTCCAGAATTTTTTAGTACCTCATTATTATACCTGATATTAAAAAAATATGATACAGATTTACGCCAAAAACAAGAAGAAGCGGACCCGATTCAGGCCCGCTTCTTTATCCATTCTTCATTCAGTTATCGGGAAGTACCGCCTAATTGTTGTTCAGCCATCGAAACAAGGCGTTTCGTGATTTCGCCGCCGACAGACCCGTTTGCGCGGGAAGTCGTATCAGCACCAAGGTTTACGCCAAATTCCTGAGCGATTTCGTATTTCATTTGGTCCAGCGCTTGTTCAGCACCGCTTACAAGCAATTGGTTGCTGTTGTTGCTTTGTGCCATGTGTCTCACCTCCTTGTGAGTATAGATTGCGCATAAACACATGGCATCATGTTGTAAGTTTATTGGCGGTGCTGCCAGTTACTGGATTTTATAACAGCCCGGAAAAGTCTTCTTCCTGCGCCGTGTCATTTGGTGTAATAAAGACGTCCTCCGTATTTTGCACTGCTTCTTCAATCAATGGTTCGAGTTCGAGGCTGCTTTCGTAAAGACGCGCAAGCTCGAGTTTCGGCCGCGTTTTCGGCGAAGGCGGCGTGAAAATCGTGCAGCAGTCTTCATACGGCAGGCTTGAGATGTCGTATGTGCCGATTTTTTGGGCAATATCAATAATATCGAGCTTATCCATCGAAACAAGCGGCCGCAACACCGGTGTCGTTGTTACGTCATTGATTGCAACCATGCTGTCGAGCGTCTGGCTGGCAACCTGGCCGAGGCTTTCGCCGGTTACAATCGCAAGCCCGTTATGGATTTTACGGAGCCGGTCGGTAATCTCAAGCATTACCCTTCTTTGCACGGTCATCGAATAGCCTTCCGGAACCCCTTTATGGATCGTCTCCTGGATTTTTGTAAAGGGGACAATATGCACTTTCATGGAGCCGCTGTAGGCGGAAATTTTTTGCGCAAGGTCAAGCGCTTTTTGCTTTGCACGCGGGCTTGTAAACGGCGGGCTGTGGAAATGGACCGCTTCCACTTTCACGCCGCGTTTCATCGCGAGGTATCCTGCAACCGGGCTGTCAATACCACCCGAAAGCATGAGCATCGCTTTGCCGGACGCACCGACAGGAAGCCCGCCGGATCCTTTTATCACTTCAGTGGACAAATAGACGCCGTTTTTCCGGACATCCACAAGCAGCTCGATATCCGGCTGTTTTACATTGACTTGAATGCCGTCCAGCTGCTTTAAAATATAGCCGCCGACGAGATGGTTCAAATCATTCGAATCGTATTCAAATGTTTTATCGCCGCGGCGGGCCGACACTTTGAAGGTTTTGCCTTTCGCAAAGTTTTGCCGGACGAGTTCGAGCCCCGCCTGCTCGATGTCTTCGAGCTGTTTCCGGGTGCGGACGGCCGGGCTGAATGACTGGATCCCGAAGATTGATTTTAAAATATCGATGACTTGCCCGCCGTCTGCGCCATGCAAGAGCACGTACATGCGGTCGTACAGCGCCTGGACTTCAATGCCGCCAAAAGGCCTGAGCGCTTTTTTGACATTGTCTTTTAAATGCCGGATAAAAAACTGGCGGTTATGCCCTTTTGTCGAAAGTTCCCCATAACGGATTAAAATGCGGTCATAGTTCATTGATTTCTCCCCAACACTTGTTGTAAATTTGTGATTGTTTGCCTTAATATGCGGATAAAACGTTCCGCTTCCTCCATTGTATTTTCATAAGAAAGGCTCACGCGCACCGCCCATTCGGCTTCGTCTTCGGAAACCCCCATGGCAAGAAGCGTGCGGCTCAGTTCCCGCGTTTTTGAAGAGCAGGCGCTTGTTGTGGAAATATAAATGCCTTCCTCTTCAAGCGCATGCACGAGCACTTCGCCGCGGATGCCGCGGACGGAAAAATTCAGGATGTGCGGCGCTGAAACAGCCGGATTGGTATGGACTGTCACAGCAGGCATCTCCTGAAGTTTTTCGATCAGGGCATCCCGGATACGGGCCGTTCTTTCTGCCGCCCCGGCTTCAAATTTTTCATGGACCAGGCGGAGCGCTTTTCCGGCTGCAACGATTCCGCCTGTATTTTCGGTGCCGCTGCGCAAGCCCCTCTCCTGGTGCCCGCCGGTTAAAAGCGGTGACAGGCGGAGATTTGCCCGTTTATATAATATCCCGGTTCCCTTTAAGCCATGGCATTTATGCGCGGAAACCGTACAAAGATCGATGCCGGCATCATGCAGGGAAAGCGGAACTTTTCCGCAGCCCTGGACATCGTCTGTATGAAACAGGATTTTCGGGTAAGTTTTGAGAAGCTGCCCGATTTCTTCCACCGGCTGCACTGTTCCTACTTCGTTATTCACATGCATCACGGAAACAAGAATCGTTTCATCCGTGATGGCCTGTTTTAAATCGTCCAGCTTGATTCTTCCGCTCCTGTCAACCGGCAAATACGTGACGCGAAAGCCCCATTCTTCCAGCTGCCGGCATGTTTCAAAAACAGATGCATGTTCAACAGCCGTCGTAATGATATGGCGCCCCCTTGAACGGTACTCGAGGGCTGTCCCTTTAATCGCCAGATTATTGCCTTCCGTGCCGCCGGATGTGAAAAAAATTTCGTTCTCGTCTGCGCCGAGAAGACTCGCAATTTGCCGTCTTGCCTGCGTGAGAAGTTTCTCTGTACGCGCGCCGAGGCTATGCAGGGAAGAGGGATTTGCAAAATAGTTTTCCGATGTTTTCACAAAAGCATCCAGCACTTCCGGATAAGGCCTCGTTGTGGCACTGTTGTCAAAGTAAATCATTTGAACACCCTCTGTTGGCATAAAATTGGATCCAAACCTGCATCATTGCCTAATATACCATGCCGGATACCGAACCTACAACCGATATACTCCCGTTATGCGCCGCCCATCCCGGTCTCCGCGCCGCTTCTTTCGCGGCACTGGTCTTTCATCTCCAGGATGGGGCGGCAATGGCCCTGCACGTTCGCCCATGTGCGTTAACTTGTTCAGACAGAAAATAAGTTGCTTAAGGCTCAAAGGTCTTCACCCGTGCCTGTTTACCAGGTTAAAGAACCAGGCGCCAAAAAGCGAGTGCATCTGTTTGGCATCAGCCGCATGAAAGGCCTGCCTGCCGGCTGAAAGGCGCAGAAAAAAGCAAACGAAAAAACGGGGAGCGCTCCGTATTTTTTCCGTTTGCTTCAAAGTAATTCTTCAGTTTCCAGCATTTTTTCAATTTTTTTCAATGCGCCGGGCTCCACCGCTTCCACTGTCGTTGCGGCTTCTTCAAGCGCCTTCTCATAATCATAGCGCCGGAAAGCCACTTCTGCGCGCTCTAGCCCGTCCGCCACTTTCTTATATTTAGCGCGGTAACGGTTGCCGTATTGAATCACTTTTTCAGCAAGCTGCACATTTTCCATTAAAGCTTTCGTGCTTTTTTCAAAGTTTCCGACTTCCTGTTCCGCCTCCAGCAGATGGCGGTTGACCTTTTCCATGTTTAGCGGCGTGGCATGGAGGCTTTCGGCAGTGTCACGAATCGCGTTCCAGGCCGCTTCGTACAGGGTACGGTACGAGTCCGGCAGCCCAGGAATATTGCTTCTTTCGACAAGGCGGCGCATATCCTGGATTGTCCGCTTCAATTCCGCGATCTTCGCGCGTGCTTCCATTTCTTCTTTCCGCAGGTTCTGCAAAAATTCGTTAAACGTCTTCTGGTCATCCCGCAGTTTTTCAATCTGCCCTTCCATTTCTTTGAGCTGTTCGCTTAACACGGAATAAATCGTTTTGTTTTCGGGAATTTTTACTTCAAGGACCGCCAAACGCGCGGCCAGTTTCTCCAATTGTTTCTCGAGTTCAGCAGGAACAGCCATGTTTTCCTCATGCAGCTGGTATGTCTTTTGCACGGATTCTGTTTCTGTTTTGAGGCGCTTGTTTTCTTCCCGTACTTCATCCAGGATATCCTTCACTTCACGGAAATGCTTGAGCACATAGTTTTTCGCGTACGCTTCTTTTTCTAAAATATCGTAAATCGTTTCTATTCTTTCCTTGATTTCCCGGATGCCTTCCTCGACATCCGCTGTGTCAGCCTGTTCAAGTTGTTTCCGGTAAGCCGAAAGCTTCTCTGTAAGTTCCTTCATTTCTTCATCAAACTGCAGGTGATCGAGCGCAAAACCTTGTGCAGCCATTTCTTTGTAGCCCTCTTTTAATTCTGCAAACTGCATCGGCAAAAGCGATTCCGTTTCCGCCAGCAAATCCGGAATTTTCCCGGCATCCTCCTGCAACATTTCTGTTTCGGCTTTCAGTTCATCGGCTAATTTCTTTGCCTCCAAATAGTTCCCGGCTTCCGTCAGTTCATGGTAACGGGCAAATTTCTCCGCCAGGCTGTCCACTCTCAAATCGAGGCTTTTAATGCCTTTTCCGTATGTATGGCGCCGTGTCAGAAGCTGTTTCTTCAAGTCTTTGAAGATTTTCCCGAGTTCTTCCACTTCTTTCCGGGATTCTTTCTCGGCATCCATCAGTTCATTGACGCCGTCCAGTATATCTTTTATTTTTTGTTCCGCATTTTGAAGAATCGCCTCTGCTCCCGCCTGTACTTCTTTCGCCTTTTTGAAACGGTATTTGTCAGTGTGCTCCTCGATTTCAAAGAGCTTATCTTCCACTGCCGGCAGTTCCTCGTTTAAAAGGTCCTCCCAGTCTTTGCGCCAGCCTTCAAATAAACTTTCCGCCTCCCCGCCCATATTGAGCCGTTTGACTTTTCCCAGCTCTTCAGTGACAGGCCGGTTCATGATTTCAATTTTCCATGCTTCAAGCTTGTCAATCTCTTTGTAAAACAGCCTCCTGATAAAAAAACCGCAAGTCAATAAAACGAGCAACAAAAGAATAGCGCCAATGATGCCATACATCATAAACTTGAAAGCCTCCCGTTCGTCCACAAATCAAACCTTAATATCCGCTCATTATGTATGTATGAATACCGGAGCAATCCTTCCCGATATCCATAGGCATGTATGTTTATTTTTATTCTATGATACCATGTAATGACAATATTTGACTATGAAATTCGAGATTTTTCGATTCATTTTGGGGAAGGTTTTTTCCGCACCCAAAATAAAAAAAGCCGGCGCTTATTTTTTGCACGTCGGCGGGCTTTTTCGGAAAGCTGCCAGCATTTAAAAACAGCCAGCCCGCTCCGGCCATTAAAAAGCGGTTTCAAGCAGCAGCGGTTCCGGCTGCGCCCCCGCGTTTTGCCGGATGCTGTCCAGCCATTCGGCAACCGATTTGCCGTATTTTTCGGCAAAATACGGTTCTTCCGGCTGCATGCCCCATACTTCCCGAATGTACTGGCTGTTTAAATACGGCATCGACAGCATGCTTTTCAGCTGGATCATGAGAAAGTTCAGTTTGCCCGCCTGGATTCCGGGCCCGCACCAGGCCTTGGCAAGTTTTTTCAATAAATAACGCTCTTTCATGAAATAAGTGGACAAAATTTCGCGGACAATTTGCGAATCAACGGTGACTTCCCGCCATACAAATCTGGACAGCAGGTGGTTTTCGCTTTGAAAGTGCAGGATGCGGAAGGCCGCCCGTTTTAATCCTTCTTCCGAAAGATTTTGCACTTCTTCTTCAAGGCAGGCAATATACGGTTCAAAAAAGCGGATAAAGCACGCTTCCAATAGCCCCTGCTTGCCGTTAAAGTAATAGGAAATATTGGCCGAATTGACTTTTGCGGAAGCCGCAATCGCCCTGATCGTCGTTCCTTTATAGCCCTTCGTATGAAATAAAGCAATCGCCGTATTGAATATTTTTTCTTTTGTTTCACTGCTGTTTCCGTCCATTTGTTCCACCCTTTCCTCTTTTTTGCTTGCCGGGCTTCCCCTTTTGTGTTAAAAATATTCTATTCCGTACTATTCCATATGCCGGGCCGGGGTTCCTTTAAAAACTTTCCGACAAAATCCCGCCCCGTTTTTAAAAAATTTGCTGATGTAAGGATGATGGCGATGTTTCATGCAGAAAATGCCCAGGGTACGAAGAAAGAAAAGTATGATCTTGTCGTAAAACAGCTGATCGCGCTCACAGAAGGCGAACCGGATAAAATTGCCAATTTAAGCAATGCTGCAGCGCTGTTAAACCAGTTTCTTGACCGGGTAAACTGGGTCGGGTTTTATTTCGCAAGCGGGGATGAACTCGTCCTCGGCCCGTTCCAAGGTTTGCCAGCTTGTGTGCGGCTTCCGTATGGGAAAGGGGTGTGCGGGACAGCCTGGAAAGAAAAACGGGTGCTCCGGGTCGCCGATGTCCAGCAGTTTTCGGGCCATATTGCCTGTGACGCCGCTTCCCAATCCGAAATTGTCGTCCCGCTGATGAAAAACGGTGAAGTGATCGGCGTTTTGGATATCGACAGCCCGGAAAAAAATCGATTTGATGCAGAAGATGAAGCGGGACTGGCAGCTTTTGCCGCAGCGCTGGAAAAAGTGCTGTAAGGCCGGTTTCGCAGGTTGATAAATAAGGAGATAAAAGCATGCCGAGTCCCAAAGGCCGGACGAACTTGGTAGGCAGCAAGGATTAAGCGGCCTGAAGCAGATATTAAAACCATAACCGAATGGATAAAAAATGCCCCCCTTGCCGGATCCGG
>NZ_JARTJQ010000118.1:0-6237 GCF_036225245.1 Weizmannia sp. CD-2023 | reverse complement strand
TTTTTACTCCTCAGGGCTGTAGAGCCCTATGCCGATGAACTCGACACAGACGGCCTCGGCAGCTTAATTGCGAAGAAAACGGGGCAGGCGGACGGTCCGAAGATTATGATCGCCGGCCATATGGATGAAGTTGGGTTCATGGTGACGCAAATTGATGAGTCAGGCTTTCTGCGCTTCCAAACGATCGGCGGCTGGTGGTCACAGGTGATGCTTGCCCAACGCGTTACGGTTGTAACAGATAAAGGTGATGTGACAGGTGTGATCGGATCAAAGCCACCACATATTTTATCACCGGATGCACGCAAAAAATCGTACGAAATCAAGGATATGTTCATTGATATTGGTGCCACAAGCCGGGAAGAAGCGCTTGAATGGGGCGTAAAACCGGGCGACATGGTGGTACCTTACTTTGAATTTACGGTTATGAAAAATGAAAAAATGCTGCTTGCCAAAGCCTGGGATAACCGGATCGGCTGTGCAGTTGTCATTGATGTGCTAAAAAATCTGCATAAAGAAAACCATCCAAACATCGTTTACGGCGTAACAAATGTCCAGGAAGAAGTGGGCTTGCGCGGTGCGAAAACGGCAGCCAGCAAAGTGAAACCGGATATTGCTTTTGCACTTGATGTCGGGATTGCCGGGGACACACCGGGAATCTCCGAAAAAGAAGCGCTTAGCAAAATGGGCAAAGGTCCGCAAATCGTGATTTACGACGCTTCAATGGTCGCGCATAAAGGCTTGCGCGATACGGTTGTGAAAGTTGCTGAAGAGTTGAATATCCCGTACCAGTTTGAATCGATTCCGGGCGGCGGAACAGACGCCGGCTCCATTCACTTAACGGGCAGCGGCATTCCATCTCTTGCCATCACGATTGCAACACGCTATATCCACTCGCACGCCGGCATCTTGCACCGTGATGATTACGAAAATACTGTTAAACTGATAACAGAAGTGATCAAACGTCTCGATCGCAAAACAGTAAACCATATTATTTTTGACTAAAATCATAAAAATTCCGGGCACTTTTTGATGCCCGGATTTTTTTATGAATAAAGTTTCCCGATAGTCCACCAAAAAGCCCTTTATGCAAAAATTTGTCACCAAGTATTCTCTCCTTTTGTCCGTCTTTCCTCTTATTGGTATCTCATGGGGATGATGATTGCTGCCACCATCTGAATATCCTGGTTTTAGTTAGTGGAGAAAGGGAAATAAGTAACCAAGCTAGCCTGAAAGACCTAATTTTTGAAAAAATATTGAAACGAGAAGCTGGTTGATAGAAAATAGTGGTAAAATAAACCGTTTGTACACTCGAACAAGGGGAGGCGGGTGAGCGAAGGATGGATAAAAGCGATCTGATCCGCAAAAGGGAAAACATGCAGGCTCAAGCAGCAGCGGCGAGGCAGGATGCTGCACTGCTTGAAGAAAAAATCGAGCGGCTGTATCGGGCAAAAGGGCGAATGGAGGGAGTCATTGAAGGCGCATGGCAGCACGAAAGGAAGGTGGCGCATATTGATTTTCATCCACCCTCTTGGAAAGGCACAACGAAAAATAAGTATTTGAATCACTTGCATAAAATAGAGTCGTCTGTACGCCAATATGTGCACCATCTCCGAAATACGGAGGACAGGCTGGAAGAAGAAATTCGGCGCCTTTCTAACCAGCTGAATGAGGCACAAAGCAATTTATCATATTTGCAGTCGCATATTTCAAACTTGAGCCAGGAAATTGTGGAAGGGGATTAAGTGATGGGAGAAATTGCGATCAATCAAACCGTCTTCCGTGCAGCGCTCAGCCAAGCGAACAGCGCCAGGTCTACGCTTGAAGGCATTAAGCCGGTAAAAATAACACTGCAGCAGACGGATTTAAAAAGCATGAGAGAACAGCTTGAAATAGTTGGGAAACTGCAGAAAGCGTTTGAACTGTACAGCGCGCTTCTTGATGCGGATTTGCAGAAACTGGAACAATTAGGGAATGAGATGGTACAGCAGGATGATCAAATCGGCCAGTCTTTTCACAGGCTTGAGAATTAAAGAGGGGAAAGGGTTGAATGTTGCACCATGAAAGTTGAATTTGAAGAGCTGCTGGATCTGCAAAAAGAAATCGACCGGAGCACAAAAGAATTAACGGCAAAGCTGGAAACTGTAAGGCAAAAAACAAACGCTATCAGCAGGCTGCAATCTTTTAAAGGGAAAGCGGCAGATTCAGCAAAACATTATTTTCACACTACCCACGGCGAAATGATTGAAGCACTGGTGACAGCTGCCCGGCAAGTTCAGCACCGGTACAACCAAATCATTTCCGAATTTGAGGGTACAGTGGATGATTCGCCGGGCGCGGTACTGCACGCTGATTATATGCATGACCTTAATCAAAAAACGCGCATAGTGAAAAACCAAATGATGGACATCCACCATGAAGGCGCGCAAGTTTTGCACAGCATTTCCGATATTGTATCCATTCCGGCACCGGACTTGGGCCATTTCATAGAAAGCGCTGAAGCATCGCAGAAATTTGTTAATGAAGTGAACGAAAAACTCCACGCCTTTGACCACAAAGCCCTGCAAATCGTCGAAGAAAGCCGCCGCGACGTGGACAGGGTAATGAAGAAAGTGATGGAAGCAGGGGAAAGGAGTTTGGTTGGGGGCGGAAGAGCTGAGCGTTTAAATGATAATGGTTCGTCACTACATGAACAACAAGCGTTTGTCGATAAATCAGCAATATTCATTTTAATGAGCAATGGCTTTAAAGCAATGCAACGTACTTATAAATACATTAATAAGTCTAACACCCTATTGACTGCTGCTATCCAGTTCTATATTTATTATAAACTGGATAAAGGGAGGCGCAAAGCATTTAAAAGTGAGCTTTTCCATAATTTTACAAAGGAAGAGTATCGAACATTTAATAATTATATGAATAATACAATCTATAAAATAAATGGAAATGCTCTTTTAAATCATCTGGCTAAATACAAAGGGAAGGCTTTTTCAAAAGAAAATTTTAATCATTTACTTGAGTCTATTGAAACGTTTGGCAGAGAACGTGGGAAACTTGCAATGAAGAAAGAATTTGAAAACCTTTATGGAATAGATAAATTTAGAGAGATGAAGAAACTATCTCCAATTAAAAAAGCTGTGAAAATATCAACAACATTTGTAGACGAATTTGCTGGAAAAAAATATAAAGCAATTAAAAAAACGGTCAGATCTCTCCCAGAGTGGAAAAAACCAAAAGTTGCATACAAAAATTTGACAGAAGAAATAAAAGAAAGTTTTAAAGGCCTGAATACATTGGGAAAAGGGGCAAAAGTAGCCGGCAAAGCACTAGGTCCGCTAGGTTACGGACTTATAGCTGCGGATAATTATAAAAAGTATAAGGGTGACACGCAAAAAGTTGTAGTTGGAACTGTTGTAGACGGTGCTTTTGGCACGGCAGCTACTGCGGCAGGTACAGCAATTGGTTCCGCATTCTTTCCTCCGATTGGCACGGTAGTTGGATTTGGAGTTGGGACAACGGTTAGTTACTTGATAAATCATAAGTGGGGGAGTCCATCCAAGAATATAGCTGATCGAAGTAAAGAGGTTATAAACAAAGGAGTAGATTCGATTGAAAAAGTCAGCAAAAGTATAGGAGGCAGTGTAGCGAGATGGTTTAAATAAAAATTAAGGGGGTTAATAATGGAACATTTTGAATTGGTAAAAAATGAAATTATTCATGGTAGAATGAATTTTAATGAGATGAGATACCATTTAATTCCCGCATTTTTCGTATCTGGTTTTTTTGTGGGATTATCATTTTGGGTTGCCCATGCCGACACAATTGGATGGAAAAATCTATCAGGATTTTGGCATAACATATTTTATATTGAGGCGGTTTTGTTTCTTGTTCAAATCGCCATTATTCTATTTTGCAGAGTTGAGAGTATTTTTAATTTAAAAATTGTTAGTCTGGCAATTACTTTTTATTTGTTCAAATTAAGTTTAGAACCATTCTTAGGGATGGCTATGTTTTTTAAAGATGCTGGTGTCTATGGTATTTATGGTCCTTTTATTTTTCTTATTATTGTATTAGGTTTTTTGTTTCATATTATAAACCTAATCAGAATAATAAAGGAGTTAAAAATAAGAACTCCTAAAGAGAAAAATTCAAAGAAAAGCCATAGAGACTGGTACAAAATTGGGTCTTTACTATTACTTGTCGTTATAGTTGGATTAATATTAGATACCGGATTATTGGGGGACGGTGAACTCCTGTTTGGAATAATCATATCAACAGTTACTTATATTGGTATCTTAATTGGATTATGGGACTACGAGACTACAGTTTACTTAATCTGGCGGTTTCCTGAATATATAAAGAGTGATTTAGAACGTAATAAAAACGCAAAATGAAGAAAAAAAGATAATCTGGAGAGAAGGAGATGTTACTTACATGATCGTCCGTGAATCATCACTCGTTATTCAAAATGTTATCTGCGTGGAAGAAGTGATCCCGCACGATGAGTGGTATGTGCCAGCTTTGAGCCTGCGCATGAACCTTGTTAATGAAGATATTTATTACACAAGCCCGGTGATTTTTACGATAGAAGAAATGGAAAATGAGCCGTCTTTTGGAAAGTATACGTATTATATCGGCCTGAACGGGCAGGTGGAAGTCCCTGAAGATGCATTTTACAAGCAGCTTGATTACATGGAGATTATGCCGGCGATCTATGTACGCTGTCCGGAAGTGGATGAGATTGAGGATGCGTACATGCTGTTAAGGGGTTATGCGGTGCGGAACGGGCTGGAAATCAAGGAGCCGTTTTACCACGTGTGTCTTGATGTGTTTGATGATGTGATGATGGATATTTATGCCAGGGTAAAGGAAGTGCCATCCGATGGTCGTTGAATATGAAACGATTGAGTATCGGAATGTAGTCATGTCTACATATGATATCCATGTCAGCCAGTTCGAAATGGCATTGGAAGATTTTAATGAAAAGCTTACAGATGCGCACCTTACCGTGAAAGGACCGCTGTTTTATGCGCTGTATAACATTCCGTTTGATGAAAGGATGTTGATTGACATCTATATGCCGGTTGAGCAGTCCAATGTTCCGAAAGATACAGACCTTACATTCCAAAGTTATTTTTATATCGATCAAATGCTGATGACGCGGGTAAAAGGGCAGTTTGAAGCCAATACAGAAAAAGCTTATGATGAATTGTTCCGGCACGTCATGGAGAATGGTTATAAAATTTCCTCGCCAATATTCCATATTTTACGCGGGGATGATGAAATGCAGTGGGTGGAGATTAAAATAAAGGTGTTTGAGGATGATGAGGCGGATGATTTAAAACAGGAGCGGTGAACGCCCGCTCCTTCACTTTATACCTGCTTCAGTCCTTGCTCAAGCGTATCCAGCATCATGCTTTGCTTTCCTGATCTGCGTTATTCCAAATCAATCCAAACAACGCGCCAATCCTTGGTAGCACTTTTTTCCTCGCCTCTTTGAATCAATCGACAATCGCATTTTTCAACTGTTCCTGGTATAGCAAGAATTTTGTAAAGTGATTTAAATAATTTAAGCGAGGAGTGCAACACGAGCCGAATAGAAAATTCTTGTCGAATTGAGCGGAAAAAAATAACCGGTTATATATGAATCATGCAGAGGTTTGCTGCAAAAACAACCTTATCAATTGAAAAAAGGTCTGCCCGGAAGTGACAAACTGACTTCGGTGCAGACTTTTTTATTTTTTTTATAAACTTAATCGATCAAGCATTCATTTGTGAATTTTCTTCAATGAATGCTTGATCGCACAGGCTTAGTGTGGAGAACTGTTAATCCAATCCAAGCAGGGGAGTGGCAGGAGATGTCTGTATTATTTTGTCATCGGTTATACCGGTAAAGGGTTTACTCACTTTTTTGAATCGAATTTGCAAGGATTGGAACGCGTCTTTATTTTAAAAGGCGGCCCATGGACGGGAAAATCATTTTTCATAAAGAGGCTGAGTGTAGAATGGCAATAGAAGGGACATAATCTTGAACTGCTTTATTACCCATCCGACCCTGATTCGTTAGAGGGCATTATCATTCCCTCATCAAAAACAGGGGTTGTGGATGAGAGTGCGCTACATGCAGTAGAACCGAAAGTATCAGATAACCAAAATTTTTATCGAATTGGTGTTCCCTCCTTTTTAAAAATGTTGTATAATAAAAACGGAATAGTTTTAACACTTGAAAAGGGGGAATGG
>NZ_JARTJQ010000117.1:0-2195 GCF_036225245.1 Weizmannia sp. CD-2023 | reverse complement strand
AAGTCCGAAACTTGAGTAAGTAAGATTTTAAAGGCAAATTTTTATAAAAGACATATATAATTAAATTAACTAAAAAAGAAAAAATGCTTGAGATAAGACATAATGAAATACCCGTTAAATAACGTGCAAATACTATCCTATTGAAAGATACACCTGTTGTATTTAGAAAGTCTAAAAAACCGGATTTATTATCATCATTAAATAGTGACTGAATACTATTCAGAAAAAGCATAGTTATAAATATTGAAATTACAGCACTGTCTTGGCGTAGGAATATTATTGCCAAAATTAGGGCCGCTACAAATGATATTACGAACTTTAATTTAAACCAGTGTTTTCCCAATAATAATATATCTTTTAAATATCCTCCTACCATATTGATTACCTCCTTGCTACTATATTCTTTAATTCCGCTTCCAACTCATTTGTATTACTTATATCGGAAACATCTTTTTTTAGTAGCATAGAACCTTTATGTAAAAATATAACCTTATCTGCAATTTTAATAATATCGTCAAGTAGGTGTGTGCTCATAATTGCAATAGATGAGGTTGTCTTTACATATTCCTTTATAATGGTTAACACAGTATCCCTAATTAAAGGGTCTAATCCACCAGTAACTTCATCAAGTAATAACAATTTTGGATGGTGGGATAGAGTAACAGCAATACCAATTTTGGTTTTCATTCCCTTCGAAAAATATTTAATGCTTTGAGTTTCGGGTATTTCAAATTTATCTAGATAATCCTTAAATTTTTTTGAATCCCATGATTTAAATATATATGGCATAAATAAATTAATATTTTCCGCAGATAATTCCTCGGGAAAATGATTAGTGTCAAATTGAAAACCAATTTCATTCTTGGGAGGAACCGAAAGATTTCCTGAATCCAAAGAAACTGTTTGAGAAATAATCCTTAAAAGTGTTGTTTTTCCAGCTCCATTTTCACCAATAATTCCTACTATATTTTTAGGAAATGCTGAAAAACTAATATTATTTAGGGTTTGCTGAATAAACAAAAATTCCAGATTTGACAAGGATTTTGGCCACTTTTGTCGAATATAAAGTGTAAGGATTTTATAGGAAACGTATAAAAAACCTTGCACTTGGAGGCCGTTACGATGTACAAAAAGACCGAACATCAATTAACTTTTGTAGAAGATTTTTTTCTACCATTCGGTGGAAAATTAAATAAAGAAAATCGCTGGGTCCGTCTTGCTGAATTAATCCCTTGGTGGAAGGCTGAAGAAAAGTATGCCAAGTCCTTCAAGAAAAAATTCAAAGGTGAAAAGGCTTATTCTGTCAGAGTTGCTCTTGGGGCTCTCTATATCAAAGAACGGCTTGGGCTATCTGACCGGGAAACAGTCGAACAGATCACGGAAAACCCGTATCTTCAGTATTTTATTGGGTTGCCTGAATTCCAGGAAAAAGCCCCATTCGATCATTCTCTGATGACTCGTTTTAGAAAACGTTTGGGTGCAAACATCATCAATGAACTGAATGAATGGATTGTTCTGGAAGAACAAGAACGCCAATCGGAAGAAGCATCTAAGGAAAATGGCAACGATGATGATCACCATGATGATGACGATCATAGTAGTGGTGATCATCAACCTTCCGGTCCTGCTTCGGAAGAGAATTCAACTGGATCGGCTTCTCCTAAAACGAAGAACAAAGGAAAGCTCATTCTGGACGCAACCTGTGCACCGGCTGATATTGCTTACCCTACTGACCTGGGGCTTTTGAACGAAGCCCGTGAGAAACTGGAACATATCATTGATGTACTGCATGAACCGCACAAAGGAAAATTACGAAAGCCAAGGACCTACAGAAAAAGAGCCCGCAGGGACTATCTTTCTGTCGCTAAGCAACGCAAAGCTGGAGCCCGGAAAATCCGGAAAGCTGTCGGCAAACAACTTGGATATGTGAAACGGAATCTGGAGATCATTGGAAATCTCATTTCCCAAAGCTCCCTGTCTCTTTTGAGCAAAGATGAATACCGACAACTCCTCGTGATTCATGAACTTTACCGCCAACAGGCAGAAATGTACAAAAAGAAAACACATCGGATTGACCACCGGATTGTGAGCATTTCCCAGCCGCATGTCCGTCCAATTGTGCGTGGCAAGGCAAAAGCGAACGTGGAATTCGGCTCAAAAGTCGCCATTAGCGTTGTAGATGGCTATGCCTTGAT
>NZ_JARTJQ010000116.1:0-10133 GCF_036225245.1 Weizmannia sp. CD-2023 | reverse complement strand
ACTGCACGCTTCTGATAACACTCCGGCAGTACACCCAGCCCTCCTCTAACTTCTCCTGTTTTATTGATTTATCTAACTCTTCACATATTTCCCCAACCCATTGTGTAAAAGCCTTCTGCATCAGAAGTTTAAGCTGTTCTTCAAATTCGATAAGACTCTTTGTATCCTTTAATAATCCAGCAATTATTGATATAATATCCATGGGAAGACCTCTCTCTCTAGATGTTCATCTTGAAGTGTACAATTAGATGATAGAGCGTCTTCCCATTTTTTTCCACTCATCTGCCCCTTCGAGTAAAATTTTACACATACTGATTATCTTTTTCTTTATTTTTTTCTCCACTAATGCCGTGATTTTTTCGTATGAAAACCTTTCATGGCTGCCGAATCCATCCGCCTGGAAAAATGCTGCTGCAAAAATGGGAAAAAGATGCCTGCACGCAGGCATCTTTTTCGGTAAAGCGTTTTATTTTTCTTCCCTGTACCCGTGGCCCGGAAAATTCCCGTATCCGCTGTGGCCGTAATGTTCGGAATGGTAATGATGATGGTGGCCGTGCGGGTAACCATAACCATGTGAGTGGCCGTACGAATGCGCGTACGGATAACCGCCGTAACCACCGTATCCTCCATAATGGTGGTGGTGCCCATACGGCATATAATGGCCCGGATAGCCGCCATAATACTGCCTGGATTCTGCCAAATTTGTCACTCCTTTATCCATTGCTGCTTTTACAATATGGCAGTTGGAAGCGCATCGTTTGTGCATCCGCCTGCAAGCGGGAAAACAGGCGCCAATTTAAACGGCCGGATGTGCGTCTGCATTGTAAACCCCTTGCTAGGCCAGCCTGCTTCCGGACATACCGTACGGGCAATAAGTATGCGGTTATGATGAGAACGATATGCAAGCTTATTCAGCGACAATGGTTTCGCAAAAATGCAGGCGTTGGCCTACTGTATCCAGTGTGACCGGGATGCCGAGCGGAAGCGCCAGATTCGGGGTACCGTGCCCGGACTGTATGCCGGCAAGCACCGGCTTACCGCTCCCGTAAAAAAACTTTTTCAGGACATCCTGTGCCGTAAACCCATCCGCGTATGCTTCCGGCTCACAGTCCATCCATTGCCCGAGCACAAACCCGGAGGCGTCATCCAGTTTTCCGGAAAGCTGAAGCTGGGTAAGCATCCGGTCGATCGCATATGGCTCTTCATGCACTTCTTCAAGAAAAAGAATTTTTCCGCTTGTATCGATTTCAAACGGCGTTCCCATCAGTGCGCAGATTAATGACAGATTCCCGCCTGTAAGCGGCGCTGTCATGACCCCTTCACCCCACGCTTCCCCCGTGTAACTGCCGGTAGGAACACCGGTTGACGCCAGCTTGAGCAATGATTGTACCGAAAGCGCATCGTCTGTGATAAATTCGACAGCCGCCATCGGGCCATGGATCGTGGCGAGGCCGCATTTTTGCTGGAAAACGATGTGTAGTGCTGTAATATCGCTGTAACCGATAAATAATTTCGGATTCTCCCGGATCCATTCAACGTCGAGATACGGTAAAATTTGCGGTGTCCCGTACCCGCCGCGCAAACAAAGAATTGCCCGCACGTCATCGTCTGCAAACATCGCATGCAGATCGGCTGCCCGTTCAAGCGGCGTACCGGCCATATACCCACCGTATACTTTCTCCGCATTTTCTCCCACTTTTACCCGGAAACCGAGCCGCCGCAATTTCGCAACAGCAGTTTGAAGCCTTTCGATTGAGACCGGGCTTGCAGGCGCGACCAGCCCGATCGTATCTCCCACCTGTAATCGTTTCCCTTTTCTCATCCTTCTCCCCCCTGGTTGATGAATTGCAGTACAATTTGCTCTTCCGCTTGATGTACTGCTTCTTCATCCAGTACATTATTGATCAAAATGGAAAAAATCAGCTTTTCCCCGGATGTTGCCTGCATATAGCCGGAAAGTGTGCTGACGCCTGTAATCGACCCAGTTTTGGCAAACACCTGTCCTCGAGCAGCCGTCCCCTTAAACCGGTTTCTGAGGGTTCCGCCTTCCAACCTGTTTTCAGCCCCCGCAACAGGCAGCGCATCGAAAAAGCACGGAAACCAGTCTTTTTCCTGTATCCGGTATAAAAGCGCCGTCAAATCATTTGCCCGGACCAAATCGGCGTGAGATATGCCCGAACCATCACGGAGCATCATCTGGTCAGGGTCCATGCCAAAGTTACCTGCAACGCTGCGAATGACTTCAAGCCCTTTTTCCCAGCTTCCTTCCCCTTTTTCCGTTTTCCCCATTTCTTTTACAAGCATTTCGGCGATGGTATTATTGCTGAATTTTAAAAATGGCACCATGATGCTTGATAAAGGCGGCGATTGTGAAAAGAGAACCGGAACTGCTGCATCCTTCACCCTGCCCGTTTTGATTGTGCCTTGAACGGTGATCCCGTTTTCCTCTAACGTTTTTTTGAAAACAGACAGCACCCATTTCGTCGGGTCCCAGACTGCTTTCCATTGCCGGACTGCGGCGGAATCGGCTGTAATTGTCCCGCTTGCCGTAAACGTATTCCCGCCATGTGCCCGGCTGATGACGATATCGTCCTCCTGCTGCTCACCGTCTCGCACGGTTCGGACATGGTTGACCAGTTTAACCATCCCGCTTTCCGGAACCATTTTGATTCGCGCTTTCATGCCGGGTTTTTTTGCCGGAACAACTTCAAAAATGGCCGTCCCTGCATCATAATCCCGGTTAGGCGATAAAGTTAAAGCCGAAATTTGTGCGCCGTAATATTCCTGTTCATCGCTCCATGGCAAGTCAAGTGAATACCGGGTATCATCATAGCGCGAATCATCCCCGACCAGGTCCCCCTGAATACGCCGGATTCCCTGCTTCTTTAATTCAGCCGCCCAGTCCGCTAAATCGGATTTCAATAAAGCAGGATCTCCTCCCCCTTGTATGTATATATCACCGTAAAGCGTACCGTTTTGGATCGCGCCTGTCCGGTACACGCCCGTTTTAAAACGGGTATTTTTCCCGAGCGTTTCAAGCGCGGCGGCTGCGGTCAGCAGTTTCATATTGGATGCAGGGCGCAGCAGCGTATTGCCATTTTGTTCGTAGAGCAGTTTCCCGCTATCAGCCGAACGGACGCTGATCGCAACGATCCCGCCTTTTAAAGGGGCGGCCTCAAGAATACCGGCAATCTTTGCGTCTGTTTCTTTTTTCCCGCAGCCTTCCCTGTCCCCTGCTGCATAAGGCCCAGTTCCCTGAATAAATAGAAATGCCATCGTCCATATCACGACCCATCTTTTATGCAATCCGTTTCCCTCCGTATGAAATTCTGCCTTGCTTTATCATATTCCTTCTTTATTTTAATCTTTCCGTAAACGCTGTTTTGGCTGCTATCTTCTTTTTTCCAATGATTCATTTCGCGTTTTTAAATATTTTTTTCCAAATTAGTAGAACAAGCATGCCTGTATAGTATAAAATGCTTGTGGGGGTGTAATCATGTACCGGTTTGGCTATTATGTTGTTGCCGGCATTTTTTGGCTGCTTGGCGGCAAAATCAAAAAAGAAAACAAAGAGAAAATCCCTGCGGCTCCGTTTGTGGTCGTTTGTACCCACCAAACATGGCTGGATATTATTTACCTGGCGATTGCCATCTGGCCTGTCCAAATTCATTATATGGCGAAACAGGAACTTTTCTCTAAAAAATGGTCAAAATGGCTATTCACGAAGTTGCACGCTTTTCCCGTCAATCGTGAAAATCCGGGCCCGAGCTCGATTAAAATTCCAATGAAACTTTTAAAAGAAGGGAAGGTCGTCGGCATTTTCCCTTCCGGAACACGCAAAAGCGAACATGTTTCTTTAAAACGCGGTGCCGTGACGATTGCTTTAAAAGCAAATGTGCCGCTTGTCCCGGCCATTTACGAAGGGCCGAAAACGTTCAAAGAAGTCCTCGCGAGAAAGCCGAAACGCGTGCGCTTTGGCGACCCGATCAGGCTGGCAGACGGAAAAAAAGGAACAAAAGAAGAAATTGAAAAAACGATTGTTCTGCTGCAAGACACTTTTGAAGCGCTGAAAAAACAGTAAAAATGCTTTCTGCTTGCCCGAAGCAGATGAAAAAGCACAAAAGAAATCAAAAAAACGGCGAGGCACCGCATTCAAAGTGCCTCACCGTTTTTTTCATGGACAAATAAAGATAAAACATCCCTTTTTCTCTGTCCCCTGCCGGCCGGCGAAAGGGTTTTTCCTTTTTTAATTGAAAAAACAGTCCATCTTTTCTTATAATAAAAGCGAGTACTTGCCAAGGAGGAGAGCGTCATGCTGAGTGGATGGTTTTCTGCCTTTATTTTAATATGGATCCTCTGTCTCGTTTTTCTCTTTTCAGTTGGCGGCTATTTTATGTTCCGGAAATTTTTGAAAAGGCTTCCGAAAGAAGACCGAAAATCAATACTTGACCGGCAGGAGGAGACAATCCTTAAAACGCGGCACCTCTGGACGCCGGAGTACAGGGAACTGCTTGAAGAACTGGTAAGCCCTGTCCCGGAATTGTTCCGCGATGTGGCCAGGAAAAAAATCGCAGCAAAAATCGGGGATGTGGCGCTTTCCAAAAATGCAAAAAAAATGACACTGGACAATGTCATTCAGGGCTATATTCTCGCCACGCCAAAACGCGACCATAAATTCCTCCGAAAAAAATTAAAGCAGCTGGACATCGACGACAGCCGATATGAGCATTTGTTTGCGCAGGAAAAAACAAAATCGGCCCAGTAAATGAAAAAACATCATTCGGCAAAAGCGAATGATGTTTTTTCAAGCACGGACCCCTTCATCCAGTTCCTGCATAAGCCGCCTGTACTGAATATACATGGCGACGCGCCACGGCAGAATCATGCCGAATGCGAGCAGAAAAAACATACCGCTCAGCTGCCCGATTTGAATCGAAGAACTAAGCACCACCTTCATCAGCAACCGGATGAGAAGAAGCCCGATCAAAATAAACGGAAAAGCTTTCGATCGTTTTAAATATACGTTTCCGTCACGGACTTCGAAACGGGAAGTTTTAATTAAAAATATGGAAAAGAACATTCCGACCACAAATGCTTCCAATACTTCGGCAGGTGTCACACGAAAATACGGGACGACAAACATCAATGCCCCGGTACTCATAAAGACCGGCGGCAACAATATTTTTTTTGTGGAAACGGGCTTGTTCTGCCCTTTTAAACGGACAAAAATGACCAAAGACCCCATCAAAATCGCAACAATGAACGAGATGATAATGCCTTCCATGTCTCAACCCTCTTTAGTAACAGATTTTTAACAAAAGAAATGTAGATACGATAAATATATGTTTCCTATGGTAATATTCAACCATAAAAGCGGGGTTGATGTCCAGCCGGAATGCCTGCCTCCCTTTTTTTGTGGCGCCTGTCAGTTCAAAACGCGTTCAACCGCTTCTAAAACACGCGTTTCATCAAAAGGCTTGACGATAAAATCCTTTGCGCCGGATTCAATTGCTTCGACGACCAGTTTTTGCTGGCCAAGCGCGGAGCAAATAATAATTTTTGCGTCCGGGAATTCGCGCACGATCTTTTTTACCGCTTCAATGCCGGTCATCTCCGGCATAGTAATGTCCATCGTCACAACATCCGGCCTGACTTCACGGTATAATTCAATCGCCCGCTGCCCGTTCTCCGCTTCGCCTACAACGGTATGGCCGCCGTTTTCCAGCATTTTCGCCAAAGTCATCCTCATAAATTTTGCATCATCCACAATTAACACATTTGCCATCGATCGAATTTCTCCTCCTCATTGATCCGTTAAAATGCAACCCGGATTAAAATCCCTGGAATCCCCCGAACAGTGCACTCATATAACCGGAAATGACAGGCATCCAGTCAAAAAAGAGCAGGATTCCGGCGACTATCATCACAACACCGCTCCATTTTAAAAGTTTTACGCTGTATTTTTGCATCCACCCCAACCGTCCGATAAAAAAAGCAAGGACAAAAAAAGGTATGGAAAAGCCAAGTACATATGCAGCCATATAGACCGACGCAGAAGCCGGATGGGCCACTGCCATTGCCAATACCGAGGCAAGAATCGGCCCGGTGCAGGGCGTCCAGCCGGCAGCAAACACTAGCCCGACGAGAAAAGAACCCAAAAATCCCGCCGGCTGCTTTTTTATATCGATTCGGTACACCTTCATAAAGATCCCCGGATGAAAAATGCCCGCTGCAAGCAGCCCAAAAAAAATGAGCGCGACTGCACCGAGCTGCCGGATGACATCCTGGTAACGGATAAAAAAACTCCCGATCCAGGAAGCACCAAACCCCAATGCAATAAAAACAGTGGAAAATCCCGCGAGAAACCAAACGGTATGCAGGATACTTTTCCACTCCCGCATGCCGCCCCCGCTTTTTAACCGGCTGACAGAAGCGCCTGTTATATAAGAAACAAAAGCAGGATAAAGCGGCAGGCAGCAAGGCGATATAAAGCTCATGAAACCTGCCCCGAAAGACAGCCATACAGTTACATCAGCCATCGGTTCACTCCCCATCCCGGCTCATTTTCATTTTAACATAAACTGATTGAAAGAGAAAAAACATCGTGAAAAGCATAAAAATGGAACATGAAATCAAAAACCACCTTTTCTGTGCAGAAAATTGGCAGAAAAAGTGGTTTACAGAATCGTGAGAAGCTTAACAATGGTGATGGATATACCACAAAAGCCGGTCGCCCAGCTTAAGATTTCATTTGTTTGTTCATGGCATTCATCATTTGATTGATTTTCTTTTGAGACGGCTTCATACCCATTTGCATCATCATCATTCTCAGCATTTGTTCATTAATCGGCGGATTTTTCTTCAGGTAATTCATCATATATTTACGGGCGATGAAAAACCCGATTGCTGCGCCTGCCAAAAGAGCAATTAGGGCTACAAGAACGAACACCCAAATCATAATATACCTCCTTCACTCACATACAGTGTACTAAATCCATTTGAATTATACAATACTTGTTTTCTTCTCACACGAATTTTCTTTCTTTAACCGGTTTTATCCAGCCGAATCGTTTATGGTCATAATCGATTGCAAGCAAATCTCCTTTAAAGTTCCTCAGAATTTCAAAAACGGCGGTTTCTGTATCATAACTCCCGTATACGTTCAGCTGGAGCATTCTTTCTTCTATGGTCACTTCCAGCACCTGCCCCTCTTTCTTTGAAAGAAGTTGGCAAGCGCCTGTTTTCGTCATGTTGCTGGTGTCAGAAAATAACGGCTGCAAGACATGATGGACAGACAAGAGCGGAATCGGCTTTGTAATATAATGGATCTGTCTGCTGAGGACATTTTTCAAACTTCCGGAAACGTGCGCATACTGGTGAAAAAGATTAAAAAACATTCGTTCCCTGCCGTAATAATATTGTGCAAACTCCTCTTTTATCAGATAGATAGAATAGGACCGCATATGATCTCACTCCCGCAACTTTGTTACCTTCACTATAATGGACGGGCCTCAAAAAAGTTGTCGTTTGTTGTAACAAAATTTAAAAAATGAATTTGAAACATTTGATTGCATGTACAGACAAGAAAATAAGCGTAAATACATCAACGCGCTGCCGATTATGCGGTATCATCCAAGGGAAAAGCCATTCAGCTCAGCCCCCGCACTTTTAGTCCCCCTTTTCTTATACCCTTCCTGCATAAAAAATGAGCCTGCTTTCGCGAATACCGCAAAAGCAGGCCCGGAACGATTACATGCCCAATAATTTTTTTACACGTGCCACAACATTTTCAACGGTAAATCCGTATTTTTCCATAACGGTTTTACCGTTTCCGCTGGCGCCAAACGTATTAACCGACAAAATATCGCCTTCATCCCCGGTATACCTTTCCCAGCCGAATGGTGAAGCCATTTCAATGGCAAGGCGTTTTTTCACCTGTGCCGGCAATACGGATTCTTTGTATGCTTTGCTTTGCTGTTCAAAACGGTCCCATGACGGCATGCTGACAACAGCAGCATCAATCTTTTGTTCCGCCAATTGCTGTTGCGCGAGCACAGCCAGATGGACTTCCGACCCGCTGGCAAGAAGGAGAACGTCAGCCGTTTCTTTTTGTGCAGGGGACACGACATAGGCACCTTTTGAAACGCCTTCCAACGCTTTTTCAGACGTCCCTTTCAAGGTTGGCAGCCCTTGGCGCGTCAAAACAAGCGCTGTCGGATGGTTTTCAGATGACAGAGCAAGGCGCCAGGCAGCCGCCGTTTCATTGCCGTCCGCGGGGCGGATGACCGACAAGCCCGGCATCGCTCTTAAAGAAGGAAGCTGTTCAACCGGTTCATGTGTCGGACCGTCTTCCCCGACAGCGATACTGTCATGCGTAAAGACGTACGTTACCGGAAGGCCCATAAGAGCAGCTAGGCGGATGGCAGGACGCAAATAATCCGAGAAAACAAAGAACGTGCCGCCGTATACATGGACACCACCATGAAGCGCCATACCGTTCATGGCTGCGCCCATCGCAAATTCGCGGACACCGAACCAAATATTGCGCCCTTCATAGGCATCCGGCATATAGTCCTTGTCTTCTTTCAGCCGCGTATTGTTGGATCCGGCAAGGTCTGCAGATCCCCCGAACAAAGACGGCAAATGTTTGGAGACGGCATTTAGCACTTCCCCGCTTGCCGCACGGCTGGCAAGGGTTTTGCCTTCTTCATAGACCGGAATGTCCTTGTCCCATCCATCCGGCAGCCCGCCTTTTATCGCCTGTTTTAGTTCAGCCGCAAGCTGCGGGTATTGTTTTTCATAGGCCTCAAACAGGGACGCCCACTCCTGTTCCTTTTTCACGCCATTTTCCACAACCAATTCACGGAACCGTGCGTAAACTTCATCCGGAACATAGAAGTCTTCTTCAAATGTCCATTTATACGCTTCTTTCGTTAGTTTCAGTTCATCTTCTCCGAGCGGGGCGCCGTGGGCAGCCGATTTCCCGGATTTGTTTGGAGAACCGTAACCGATGATCGTTTTCACTTCAATGAGTGTCGGCCGACTTGTATCCGCCTTTGCTTCCTCGATCGCTTTTGCGACCTGTGCCATATCATTCCCGTCTTCAACCCGCAAATACTGCCAGCCGTATGCTTTAAACCGGTCGGCAACACTTTCGGAAAAGGCCTTATTTAAGTCGCCGTCAAGGGAAATGTCATTGGAATCGTACAATACAATGAGACGTCCCAATTTTAAGTGTCCCGCCAATGAAGCAGCTTCGGCAGATACGCCTTCCATTAAGTCGCCATCTCCGCATAAAGCATATGTATAATGGTCAATGACAGGGAAATTTTCTTTATTGTATACAGCCGCCAGATGCCGTTCTGCCATCGCCATTCCGACTGACATGGCAATCCCCTGCCCGAGCGGACCGGTCGTTGCTTCCACGCCTTCCGTATGCCCGTATTCCGGATGACCCGGGGTTTTGCTGCCATATTGCCGGAAATTTTTAATATCATCCATGCTTAATGCATAACCGGATAAATGGAGCAGGCTATAGAGCAGCATGGAACCATGCCCTGCGGATAATACGAAACGGTCCCGGTTAAACCAGTGCGGGTTTTCCGGATTATGGTTCAAATATCTTGTCCAGAGGGTGTATGCCATTGGTGCAGCCCCCATCGGAAGCCCCGGATGACCGGATTTTGCTTTTTCGATGGCGTCAATGGACAATGTTCGGATTGTTGTGACTGCCAGTTCGTCCGTTTTATCAAACATCTGTTAACATCCTTTCTTCATGGGTTACAACTCTATATTAAGGCAAGTGAAACCCATAACACAACTCTTTTACCATTTTGTATGGATTTTGTAAGAAAAAAGCAGGATGGTTTCCTTTTTAGTGCAGCTTTCTTTTTGTTTGAATTTGCTTAATTTTTTCCGGGGTAACGTCCTGGCCAGCCGGGTCAAGCACACGGACATTTTCAATCGTTTTTCTGAATGAAGAGCGGAACGCCTGCAAATACTCGCTTCGCAATTTTGACTGTTCCTTTGCTTCTTCACTTGTCAGGGCGCCGGTTTTCGCTTTTTTCGCCAATTCGTTAATCCTTGCCATTTTTTCTTTTGAAAGCATATTTTCTCTCCTCGTATAATAAGTT
>NZ_JARTJQ010000115.1:0-1960 GCF_036225245.1 Weizmannia sp. CD-2023 | reverse complement strand
CCGGTGTAACCGAACCGATTGAGTTCTCATTTATGTTTGTCGCGCCGCTTCTGTTCGTCGTCCATGCCGGGTTAAGCGGTTTAAGCGCATATTCCGCACGTAAATTTTTCCATTTTATGATTTTTTTAAAGGAATTTTCTCCTTCTTTGTAGAATTGAATGATTATCTAATTACGGGAAGATGAGGAAATTTTTATGTCAGATCAAATTTTAACCTTACATGTGGGGCCGTCTCAACTTTTATCTAAACTGTGTGATGAAATAGAACTCGAAAAAACCATTAATGATTTAGTCAAATGGGATTCTGTCCGTTGTCATATCTCACCCGGAACAAGGATTAAAGCCCTTGTCTTAAACATTTTATGCAGTGGCAAGCCCCTTTATAAGGTTCATGAATTCTATCAAAACCTAGATTCTGAGATGCTTTTCGATACATCGGTTTCACCCGATCAATTAAATGATGATGCATTAGGAAGAGCATTAGATTACTTGTATGAAGCCGAAGCATGGAAAGTCTATTCCACCCTTGCATTAAAAGCACTAAAAAAATTGAATCTTCCTATTGGTATACTGCATAACGATACAACCTCAATTTCTGTTTACGGCGAATATAAGCAACCGAAGGAAGATGGACTGCAAATTACGTACGGGTATAGTAAGGCCCATAGGCCTGACTTAAAACAAATCGTTCTGGGGATGGGGGTCACACCTGAACGAATTCCTATCCTTGCAAAAGTAGAAAATGGGAATACTTCGGATAAATCTTGGAATGTGGAATTCATTCAAAAGATGAGAAAAATCCTTTCCCATGAAGATTGGAAAAATCTCATTTATCAAGCCGATTCTGCATTAATCACAACGGAAAATCTAGCGGAAATTCAACAACAAAATTTATCGTTTATTTCCCGTTTACCTGATACATTCGGTTTAAGCACAGAACTAAAGAAAGAGGCATGGTTGCTCAATAACTGGGAAAGGGTAGGCTCACTTAGCAATAAAAAAGACGCAGCTATTTACCAAATTCAAGCTTTTGAAAGACAAATTCAAAACCTTCCTTACCGGTTTCTTGTTGTCCACTCAAACAATTTAGATCAACGAAAAGAGAAAACCCTAAATCGGGCGATCGAAAAGGAAGAAATACAATTAAAAAAAGAGATAGAAAAACTGAGTAAAGTTATCTTTCATTGTAAAGAGGACGCACTAGAAGCAATTCAATCTTTTAAGAAAAAACAAAAGGCTTCATATTTCTGTTATAAACTAAACGTCCAGATGAGTGATCAACCTATCAAACGAAAAAAGAGAGGAAGACCTAAAAAGGACGAACAGACAAAACGAGAACAAATCTATCAGATACAACTGGAATCGTTTGAAAAAGATCATGATTTTATCGAAAATAAGAAAAAAATGCTCAGCACTTTTGTTTTAATCACAAATAAATTAGATGAGGAGACACTATCCAATCAAGAAGTTTTGAGGGTTTATAAAGGACAGTCGGCCGCTGAGACCCGTTTCCGATTAATCAAAGATTCACAAATGATTGATGCCATTTACTTGAAAACCCCAGAAAGGGTTGAGGCCTTAGGTATTGTGTATGTGATGGCTTTATTAATCTATGGAATTTTAGAATATCGAGTTAGAAAAGAACTGAAAGAAAAGAACCTATCTCTAATCTTGAAAGGAAAAAGGAAACTCTCTCAACCCACAGGCCAAGCATTGTTAGAGCAATTAGAAGATATTACCGTGATCCTTATAAATCAAAATCAACAAAAAATAAGGCTCTTACCCGATAATATTGATTCACAAGCCAAAAAAATCATTGAATTATGCGGGTATGATGTATCAATATACGTGTCAAAAAATGTCGAAAACAAAGGAGAATAACACACAATAGGAGGAATTCATGAAAAGAATGTCGAATTGAAAAGAATTTTATCGAAAATTCCTCAAAAATAAGAAGATAT
>NZ_JARTJQ010000114.1:0-10564 GCF_036225245.1 Weizmannia sp. CD-2023 | reverse complement strand
AAGTGGAGGGTAGTTCACTCTGATTCCTTTAAAATAAAACATTATAGACAGGGGGCTGTTGAACCCATGAAAAATGTGGACACGCAGAGGGAAATTCTCCGTTTCAAGAACGGGCGGCTCGAACGGGCGCTGGATACAGTCGCAACGGAATTCCCGGTGACATTAAAAGTGAATGGGCAGGAATGGGTGACGATGGTGTGCACACCTGAATATATCGAGGACATGGCGGTCGGTTATCTTGTGTCGGAAAGGGTTGTCCGGCGCTATGAAGATATCCGCGACATCTGGACGGATGAAAAAGGAGGATTCGTCCATGTCCGGACCGATCATCTTAATCCTTATTACGAACAGCTGCAAAATAAACGTTATATCACCTCCTGCTGTGGAATGAGCAGGCAGGCGTTTGTTTTTGTCAATGATGCTCTGGCGGCGAAAAAAATGGACGGTGTGCACGTCCGAATTACAGTTGATGATTGTTTCCGGCTGATGGAAGCATTGCAGGAGAATGCCGAAGTGTTTAAAAAAACAGGGGGCGTCCATAATGCTGCGCTGTGCGATGCCGGCGGGATCCTTGTCAGCCGGATGGATATCGGCCGCCATAACGCGCTTGATAAAATTTACGGATATTGTTTGAAAAATCAGGTTTCCACAAAAGGGAAAATCCTTGCATTCAGCGGGCGCATTTCCTCGGAAATTTTATTGAAGACAGCCAAAATCGGCTGCGAGGTGATTTTATCGAAATCGGCACCCACCACACTCGCCCTGGAATCCGCTGAAGAACTCGGCATTACCACGATCGGCTTTATCCGCGGTGGGTCGATGAATATTTACACCTGCCCGGAACGGATTGCCGGTGTTGCCGCCCATGCCCGGTGATTGCCGGGTGTATACGATCGGAAAGGCACGGTTTGGGTTGGAAGAAAACGGGAAGACACGCTGGAAGGCGTGCTTCGGGACGGAACAGGGCCTTTGCCGGATGAGGAAAGGTTAAAATGGGCATTACCGAATTTGAAGAAAGCGCTGGTGCAGCCTGCTTGGCAAGGTTGACATTTCAAAATGTATATGGTAAAAATAACTTACAATTTGATGAATGAAGCGTCGAAAGGATCAAGTAGCTTCCTGTTGCTGCATACAAGAGAGCCGGTGGTTGGTGCGAACCGGTACAGGCAGGCGGCGAATTACACCCCGGAGCTTTTGCCGGATACGGCAGACGGCCCCCAGCCGTTATCCAAATGAGTGGAGAAGCAATTCTCAAGTTGGGTGGTAACGCGATACAATCGTCCCTTCGTTTTGGCGGAGGGGCGTTTTTCTGTTTTACAGGAAAAAGAAGGCAGCAACAGGTTCCTGCCCATTATCGCCGGATATAAGCCGGGCGCTGGAACCTGAATGCTGCCGGCATTTGAAATGGCACAAAAGGAGTGGTTTGAAATGGATTTACTCGAAGATTTAAAATGGCGGGGAATTGTTTACCAGCAGACAGACGAAGAAGGGCTCGCGGAGTTGCTTCAAAACCGGAAAGTGACCCTGTATTGCGGGATTGACCCGACAGGCGACAGCATGCATATCGGGCATCTTCTCCCGTACCTCACGCTGCGTCGCTTCCAGCAGGCGGGACACCGGCCGATTGTCGTGCTCGGCGGGGCAACCGGCATGATTGGCGACCCGAGCGGCAAGAAGGAAGAAAGAAAGCTGTTAACGGTTGAAAAGGTCAAGCAAAACGGCGAAGCATTGAGAAAACAGCTGGAACGATTTTTCGATTTTGACGGCGAGTCAGCCGCCATCATGGTCAATAACTATGACTGGCACGGCTCGATGGACCTTGTTACTTTCCTACGTGATTACGGAAAGCATATCGGCATCAACTACATGCTTGCAAAAGACACGATCGCATCACGGCTTGAAACCGGTATTTCGTTTACGGAATTTACATATACAATCCTCCAGGCCGTCGATTACTTTAACTTGTATAAACAATACAACTGCCGCCTGCAAATCGGCGGAAGCGACCAGTGGGGCAATATTACAAGCGGCCTTGAGCTGATCCGCAAGCTCGAACCGGAAGGAGAAAAAGCTTTCGGGCTTACCATTCCGCTTGTCACAAAAGCGGACGGCACAAAATTCGGGAAAACAGAAAGCGGCGCAGTCTGGCTCGATGCCGAGAAAACATCGCCATATGAGTTTTACCAGTTCTGGGTCAACACGGCTGACCTCGATGTCGTAAAATACTTGAAGTACTTCACCTTCTTGCCAAAAGAAGAAATCGAAGAGCTGGAAAAATCGGTTGAAACCGAACCGCATCTCCGCAAAGCCCAAAAAGCGCTGGCCGCGGAAATGACAAAACTGATCCATGGGGAGGAAGCATTGCAGCAGGCTTTGAATATTACGGAAGCATTGTTCAGCGGCAATGTGAAGAAACTGTCGGCTGAAGAAATGAAGCAGGGATTTAAAGATGTTCCGTCATTCCAGCTTGAAAGCGAAGAACAAAAGCAGCTTGTGGAGTTGCTCGTTGCCGCCAAAATCTCCCCGTCAAAACGCCAGGCACGCGAAGATATCCAAAACGGCGCCATTTACGTAAACGGTGACCGCGTAACGGATCTCGGGTTTGTGTTGCAGGAAAAGGACAAAATCGGCGGCGAATTTACCGTTATTAGAAGAGGGAAGAAAAAATACTTTTTAATTAAACATTGAGGATATTAAGGGATGCACAATGAAGATGCCTGAAATGTGCATCCCTTTTTTATTGCTCCGATCGCGGCTTGCCCTTCTTCGTTTTTCCCGGCGGGGGAAGTCAGCTCCCAATTCCAAATTTTTTCAGCTTCTGATACAGGGTGACCCTTGAAATGCCAAGTTCTTTTGCTGCGGCGGATTTGTTCCCGCCTGCTTTGCGCAATGCTTTTTCAATGAGCTGTTTTTCCATATTTTCTTTTTCCACAGGCAAAGTGCCGCTTTCCGGGATGGCACTTCCGGACGGTTGGGTTTCATTTCCCTGGAAAAAGCGGAGAAGGGAGGCGCGGTCAATAAACGGCTTTTCTGATAGGATCACCATCCGTTCCATTAAATTCCGGAGCTCCCGGACATTCCCTGGCCAATGATACGCTTGCAGGAAAGAAAGGGCATCAGGGGCGAGTTCCGGTTCAGGCATCTTGTACTGGACGGCAAATTGTTTCAGAAAGTAGCGGGCGAGGACAGGAATATCGTCTGTGCGCACCCTTAATGGCGGCATCGTAATTTGAATAACATTTAACCGGTAATAAAGGTCCGACCTGAATGTCTTTTCTTTCATCATTTTTTCAATGTCTTGGTTGGTGGCGGCAATAAAACGGACATTGATTTTCCTGCCCGAAGCGTCGCCAATGCGGTAAATCACTTTTTCCTGCAGCACGCGCAGCAGCTTCACCTGCATATCTAGCGGCAGTTCGCCGATTTCGTCCAAAAACAGCGTACCCCCGTCCGCTTCTTCAATTTTTCCCGCTTTTCCTTTTTTCTCCGCACCCGTAAACGTGCCAGGTTCATAGCCGAATAATTCGCTTTCAAACAGGGCGGAAGGGATCGAGCCGCAGTTCACCGGAATAAAAGGGCCGTTTTTCCGCGCGCTTGCTTCATGGATGGCGCGCGCGCATATTTCTTTCCCGGTGCCGGACTCGCCGAGAATAAGCGTGACGGCATCCGTTTTCGCCGCTTTCGCCGCAATTTGGATCGTATCCCGGAGCGCGCGGCTTTTCCCCTTTAATTTGGAAAAAGGCGTTTCTTCATAGCTTGTGTACATTTTTTGGCGCAGTTCATTCAGTTCTATGGAAGTGGAGACGAGATTGTCGTTCAGCCTAACAATCTGGGTGATATCGCGTTCCACGGATACCGCGCCGATCAGCCTGCCGCGGTTGTCAAAAATGGGCCGCGCATTGACGACGACATGCTTGTCGGGGCGGGGCCGATGATATTGGTCGGTAATACGGGCTTTTGTCCGCAGCACTTTGAGCACCATTAAATCATCATCGCGAAAAAAATCGGTAATTTTTTTGGTTAAGATCATTTCTTTTGGAATATTGTAGGTCCGGACGGCGGCATCATTCCAATAAATGACTTCCTTTTTTTCGTTTACGATCGTAATCGCATCATTTTCCGCCGATAATACCGCCTGCAAATAAGACAGTTCATTTGCCATTTCCGTCTTCCTCCCCTTTGTCGTGTAAAGGTATTGTACATTCGATTTACAATTGTGTAAATATATTGTACATAGAAAACGGTTTATTTTTTTGCGGATATAGGGAAACAGGGGTGTTCCGGAAGTTGGCATGATTCTTGCATGGTATTAAGCCAGAACGAGGATGAAGGAGGTTTTTTCATTGGTCTTGCCTTTTAAACATGAACCATTAACGGATTTTAACCAGCCTGAAAACGTACAGGCGTTTCAAGCGGCACTTGAAAAAGTGCGTGCGGAACTCGGGAAGGAGTACCCGCTTGTAATAAACGGAGAACGGATTTTTACAGAGGATAAGCTCGTATCCGTCAATCCTGCGAATAAAGAACAGGTTGTCGGGAAAGTTTCGAAAGCATCGAAAGAACTGGTTGACAAAGCTTTCGAAGGCGCCAATGAGGCATTTCGCAGCTGGCGGAAAATGGCACCCGAAGCGCGGGCGAATGTGCTGTTCAAAGCCGCTGCGATTGCGCGCCGCCGCAAACATGAGCTGTCGGCGTGGCTTGTGTTTGATGCCGGCAAGCCGTGGAGCCAGGCGGACGGGGATACGGCGGAAGGAATCGACTTTTTGGAATACTACGGCCGCCAGATGCTTGAGCTTGCAAAGGGGCAGGAAATGGAACAGCGTGAAAATGAGCACAACACTTATTTTTATCAGCCGATGGGGCCGGGGGTGACCATTCCGCCGTGGAATTTTGCTTTCGCCATTGTTTGCGGCACGACGGTTGCCCCGCTTGTTGCCGGGAACCCGGTTCTGCTGAAGCCTTCGGAAAGCACGCCTGTTATTGCATACAAACTCGTTGAAATTTTGGAAGAAGCGGGGGTTCCGAAAGGCGTGCTCCAGTTTGTGCCGGGCGATCCGGCAGAAATCGGCGATTACCTGGTGGATCATCCGTCTGCCCATTGGATTAACTTTACGGGTTCCAAAGCAACGGGCCTGCGCATTTATGAACGGGCTGCGAAAGTGCAGAAGGACCAGCACTTTTTAAAACGGGTCGTTGCTGAAATGGGCGGCAAAGATACGATTATTGTCGATAAAGAAGCGGATCTCGATCTCGCCGCAGATGCGATTGTCCAGTCGGCATTCGGTTTTTCCGGCCAGAAATGTTCAGCCTGCTCGCGGGCAGTCGTGCATGAAGACGTATATGAAGAAGTGCTCGAAAAGGCGATCGCCCTTGCGAAAAACGTAACCGTCGGCGACCCGTCCGAAGAAAATGTGTACATGGGTGCTGTCATTAACGAAAAGCAGTTTAACAAGATTAAAAGTTATATAGAAATCGGCAAAGAAGAGGGCAAACTCGTCTTTGGCGGGGAAACGGATGGTGAAAAAGGATTTTTCGTTTACCCGGCGATTTTTAAAGATGTAAATCCAAAGGCACGGATCATGCAGGAAGAAATTTTCGGGCCGGTTGTCGCTTTTGCGAAAGGAAAAGATTTTGACGAACTGCTTGAAATTGCCAATAATACGGAATACGGGCTGACAGGCGCCGTCATTTCGAAAAACAGGGAGCATTTGGAACGCGCCCGGTACGAATTCCATGTCGGCAACCTGTATTTTAACCGGGGATGCACGGCGGCCGTTGTCGGTTACCAGCCGTTCGGCGGTTTTAAAATGTCCGGTACCGATTCGAAAGCGGGCGGCCCGGATTATTTGAAGCTGTTTATGGAAGCAAAGTCTGTATCGGAAATGTTTTAACGGGAGGAAAGGCGATATGGCAAATTTGACGAGGGATTTTTTCATCGGCCTTTCAAACAGCAGGTTTTTAAATAAAAGTGCGCAAAAATGGGGTTTTCGGTTCGGTGCTGAAAAATTTGTTGCGGGGACGGATATTGATTCCGTCACCCGGACCATCCGGGAAATGAATGCCCGCGGAATCAGCTGCACCGTTGACAATCTGGGCGAATTCGTATCGGAAAAATCGGAAGCGGCATCGGCGAAACAGCGCATCCTGCAAATGCTGGACAGGATCCATGAGGAGAACCTGGACTGCCATATCTCGGTGAAACTGACCCAGCTCGGGCTGGATATTGACCGCACGTTTTGCCTGCAAAATATGGAAGACATTTTGGCGCGTGCAGCGGAATACGGGATTTTCATCAATATTGACATGGAAGATTATACCCATTTTCATGCTACAATAGAGGTGTTGAAAACCCTGCTTGAAACGTACCAAAATGTCGGGACAGTCATCCAGGCGTATTTGCGCAACGCCGAAGCGGTTATGGATGAACTGAAGGATGTCCGGCTCAGGATTGTAAAGGGCGCTTACAAAGAAAGCGAGACAGCCGCTTTTCAGTCAAAAGCGGAAATTGACCGGAACTATGTAAAGCTTGTAAAAAAACGGCTGCTCGGCGAGGCATATACGTCCATTGCCACCCATGACCACCACATCATTCGCGAACTGGAAGCATTTATTGAAGAAAACCAAATCCCACACAGCCGGTTTGAGTTTCAGATGCTGTACGGATTTCGCCAGGAGATGCAGTATGAACTGGCGAAAAAATACCATTTCACGACGTACATGCCGTTCGGAAATGACTGGTTCGGCTATTATATGCGGCGCCTTGCCGAACGCCCGCAAAATGTGAACCTTATTGTAAAGGATGCACTGTATACAAAAGATAATAAATTGAAAAAAGAACCGCTTCTCACCGCTGCCCTGACCGCTTCGCTTTTCATGCTGTGGCGACGCAAAAGGAAGAGGTAAGAAAAAGGCCGCTCCGCAAAGCAACCGTGCCCCGGGCGGCCTTTTCTATTTCATTTTGTTGATTTGTATTTCTATCCCGGCCGCGCCGTGCCTAACCCGGCATGGGCAAGCTATCAGCAAATCGTGCCGCAACAGCGGAAACCAATGGCACAGACCCATCTCTGCTCATTTTCCCGTCCGGTTAAGGGGTCCATCCTTCTAACCGTCCCGCAATTTGTCGAATAAATGATGTGGACTTTTGGGAAATTTTTTCTATACAATGAATCTGAATATTGAAAAAGAAAAATGAACCATGAAGCCCGCCGCGGGGATTCCGAAAGCGAAAGCCGTGGTGCGCACACAAAACATTTATAGGGAGGGCTATGACCATGACACGGCCGATTTTTAAATACGTTCGTACGATATTTGTGTTGCTTCCCATTATACTTTGCTGTTCGTCTTTTGATGCCTCGGTCATCATGATTTGGTCAAGGCTGAGGGACGCTGCTTTGCTATTCTCTTTGGCGTTGGCATGGCCAGACTGTATCTCATGTTTAACTTGGTTGCCGGGATGGCTTGCTGAACAACCGGTTACCTTCAGAATATAAAAAACCCCGGAACCACAGCGGTTTCGGGGTTTTACACATTACCTTGAGTAGAACTCGACGATTAACGATTCGTTAATTTCAGCCGGCAGTTCCGAGCGTTCAGGGAGGCGGCTGTAAGTCCCTTCAAGCTTGTCTGCATCAAAAGAAAGGTAATCCGGCACAAAAGTTGTCGTTTCGATCGCTTCTTTGATGACATCCAAGTTGCGGGATTTTTCGCGCACGCCGATCGTTTGCCCCGGTTCTACACGGTAAGACGGGATATCGACGCGTTTGCCGTCAACGAGAATATGCCCATGGTTTACGAGCTGGCGTGCCTGGCGGCGTGTGCGGGCCAAACCCAGACGGTAAACAAGGTTGTCAAGGCGTGATTCCAAAAGCACCATGAAGTTTTCACCATGTTTCCCTTGCATTTTGCCGGCTTTCAAGAAAGTGTTATGGAATTGGCGTTCATTTAAGCCGTACATATGGCGAAGCTTTTGTTTTTCCTGCAATTGCAAGCCGTATTCAGACAATTTTCTGCGCTGATTCGGGCCGTGCTGCCCGGGTGCATAAGGGCGCTTCTCCAATTCTTTTCCGGTACCGCTTAAAGAAATCCCGAGACGGCGGGACAATTTCCAGCTTGGACCTGTATAACGAGCCATGAAAGACTCCTCCTTTGTTTTTATTTTGTTGTAAAATAAAAACAGATATCATGGACACTTCTTCATGCGTATTTTGTTTTCATGTACCATCGCCCCAGCAGCAGAGGGTTACACGATACACCTTGCATTCAGGCAAGGAACAAAATACAAACACAAAGCCGTCCAATAAGGCTGCATTATTTTACACAACGTTGATTATATGTTTTCAGAGAAAAAAAGTCAACAACAAATGCAAATCGGGATGCCATGCCAAAAAAATTTTACATACCGGTTTTGCCGGGTTCATAACAGGACTTAAGATACAACACATACTGTATATCGGTCAGGCGGGCTGTACATTTATAGTACTTTTGCATTATAATGGTATTAATTTGACCGGTTTTTACATTTTTACGTCTCCCGTGCGGTTTTTTGTTTTAAAATTCTTCATTTTCAAGGTTCACACTTTTTAGTGCTTTTTTTCGGTTTTATACGGAAACAGGGTCAGGGTGATTAGGAAATGGAAAAAAAGAAAGAAAATCATTTAATCCTATATTATAAGTCCCGTTTACTGGATTTAATGAATCTTGAGGCAGCAAGCAGCCTGGATGACTGGGTGGCGGTCGTGGCGGATGTGCTCAGCGCCGATCATATCGTATATTATAAGCCGGACAGCGAAAACACGAAGTTCTACAAAATATGCAGCTTTTATAATCCTTTCCGGCATGACGTCGAACTCGTCGTGCCCTCCGGAAAAATCAAAGCTTTAAAAACAGCCTCCCAGGTTGTCACAAATGGGAAACTGAAAAAGGATCCTTATTTAAAACAGTTTAACATTGCCTTTTTTATTCCGGAAAAAAACATGGAGGACGGCTGCCTGCTTCTTTCCATTCCAAACAGGCTGTTCGGGGAGCTGTCTGACGCGGATTTGCAGGCGTTTGTCAGGGAAAGCCGGAACTTCCTGCAGCTGAAGTATGAGTTGTCTGTTGTCGAAGCCGACAGAAAGCGTTACATCGAATTATTCCAAGTGACGGGAAAATTCCATTCTTCCATGGATACGGATACGATCCTTGCAGAAATCATTTACACGCTGAAAAGGCTGTACCCGGTTTTTGACTACACCTTAATGCTGTCGGACGATTACCACCACAATCTTGATTTGCCGATCAAGTCGCTGCAATATGATGCGGTCGACGAAATGGCGCTCGAATCATATGTAAACGGCCAGGTCCACCTTGCCACGGTATGGCAGACAAACGAAACGATGCTTTATGCGCCACTAAGGGGAAAGCAGGGCGTGTATGGCGTGCTGCAGGTCATCACTTTTGCCAACTATGAATTTAACCGCAGCGATTTGGAATTTATCAGCCTGCTGGCCAATACGGCGGGAAGTGCGCTTGAAAATGCCAAGCTGTACCAGCAGTCGATGCAGTCCATTGAAGAACTCCGCCTGATCAATTCGGTTTCCCGCCAGTTAAATAAAAGCGCGAATTTAAAAGAAACCATCGATTTTTTAATGAAACAGATCTCCAGTTCATTTGATACCCAGGCAATCGGGTTCGTGATGATGGAGAATGGGAAAATTGACCTGCTTGAAGGCAGCAGCCCCATTTTTGAAGAAAAGGAAGGCGCCCGTTATCTTGAATTTGCAAACCGTTCTTTTGCCGAAACGAAAGAATCCCTGTTTATCAGCAATTTAAACCGGCGCTTTCCCGGCAGGAACTATCGTTTTTCTTCGCTGATGGCTGTCCCGATTATCCAGGAAGATGATTTAAAGGGGTTTTGCCTTGTTCTTCATGAAGCGCCTTACCATTTTTCTTTCGACAGGTTCAAACTTTTTCAGTCGCTTATTTATCAGTCGGGCATGGCCTTAACCAACTCCATGCTTCGCGAGCGGCTTGAAAAAATGGTGATTACCGATCATCTCACCCAGCTGTTTGCCAAAAATTACTTGAACAGCCGGATGGAAACTTCTATCGGTGAAGATGAGCAGGGCACGCTGATTTTGCTCGATATTGATGACTTTAAAAAAGTCAATGATACATACGGCCATCAAACCGGGGATGAAATTTTGATCCAGGTTGCAAAGCTGATCAAAGAAAACATTCGTTCAACCGATATCGGAGCAAGATGGGGCGGAGAGGAAATGGCGATTTATCTTCCCGGCGTGCCGCTTCAAACAGGGGTGCAGGTCGCCAAAAGGGTGCTTGCGGCTGTTCGGAAAAATACAAATCCTCCGGTTACCATTTCCTGCGGGGTGTCGTACTGGAATAAAGAGATGAATGAAACGGTGGAGTCCCTCTTTAACAGGGCGGACGCCGGATTGTACCATGCGAAAAGCCTCGGGAAAAACCAGGTTGTCATCAGCGATATGGAAATGAAAACCAATTAGGGCGCACTGCAGCTGATTTCTTTTGTCAGCCGCCTTTAAAACCCCCCTTGCCGGATCCGGCA
>NZ_JARTJQ010000113.1:0-1749 GCF_036225245.1 Weizmannia sp. CD-2023 | reverse complement strand
CTAAGCAATGTAAAGCTGGCGCCCCGAAAATCCGGAAAGCTGTAGGCAAACAGCTCGGATATGTGAAACGAGATCTGGAGATCATTAAAAATCTTGTTTCCCAAAGCTCTCTGTCTCTTTTGAGCAAAGATGAATACAGGCAACTTCTCATGATTCATGAACTTTACCGCCAACAGGCAGAAATGTACAAAAAGAAAACACACCGGGTTGACCACCGGATTATAAGTATTTCCCAGCCACATGTCCGTCCAATTGTGCGCGGCAAGGCAAAAGCGAACGTGGAGTTCGGTTCAAAAGTCGCCATCAGTGTCGTAGATGGTTATGCCTTGATTGAGCACCTCGACTGGGAAAATTACAATGAAGGGACCACTCTCAAGGAATTTGTTGAAAACTACTACAACCGGTTCGGATTTTATCCGGAAGCGATCTTGGCAGATAAAATTTACCGAAGCCTTAATAATCTGGCATACTGCAAATCTCTTGGCATTCGTCTGAGTGGGCCAAGGTTAGGACGTCCATCCAGAACGGAAGACAAAATATAATGGACCCATAAAACTAGACACAAAATGAGGAGCTGTTAAAGTAGGTTTATGAGAAAAAGTTATACGCCTGAATTTAAAACTCAAGTCGTGCTAGAGGTCTTAAAAGAAGAAAAAACGATGAACGAAATTGCTTCTGCTCATGGAATTCATGTGAATCAAATTCGCCAATGGAGAAATGCTTTTCTTGAACAGATGCCAAAAGTCTTTGAAAAAGGCAACAAAAAAGTTGAAAAAATGAAAGCCGAGTATGAACAGACCATTGAAAGTCTCTATGCGGAAGTCGGCCGCCTAACCACGCAGTTGTCGTGGCTTAAAAAAAAATCTGGAATTAAGGAGTAGAGCAGAACGAGTTGAAATGGTCGACTGGGATGACGAAGCAAAACTGCCAATTTCCATCCAGGCCGATCTTTTGAGCCTGAACCGTTCAAGCCTGTACTACAAGCCAGTCGGGCCGTCTCCTGAAGAATTGTTTATCAAACATCGGATTGATGAAATCTACACCAAACATCCCTATTACGGCTCCAGGCGCATTGCTGCTTTACTGAATGCCGAAGGTTTGGTCATCAACCGAAAGGCTGTACAGCGCCACATGAGGGAAATGGGAATCGCCGGGATCACACCTGGTCCAAACCTGAGTAAGCGCAGTCTTGAACACCGAATATACCCGTACCTTCTTAGAAACTTGAAGATTACACACCCTAATCACGTGTGGGGTATTGACATTACTTATATCCGGCTTCAAAAAAGTTGGATGTACCTGGTGGCGCTCATTGACTGGTATTCCCGCTATGTCGTTAGCTGGGAGATAGACCAAACCATTGAGATCGACTTTGTGCTGGAAGCAGTGAAACGGGCATTCTTAGTCGCCAGGCCAGAGATCTTAAACAGTGATCAGGGCAGCCATTTTACCAGTCCCAAATACACGGATCTGGTGCTTGAGAACACGATTAAAATCAGCATGGACGGCAAAAAAAGAGCCCTTGACAATATCATTACCGAAAGGCTTTGGCGAACCATCAAGTATGAGGAAGTATATTTAAAAGAATACAACTCCCCTAGAGAAGCAAGGAAAGAGATTGGTAACTTTATACAATTCTATAATCACGAAAGACTCCATCAGGCCCTGGGCTATAAGACTCCTGCCTCCGTTTATGGCCTTTGAGTGATTCATCCTTCGGGTAGAGGATACTTCTCCGGGGGTGTTGTG
>NZ_JARTJQ010000112.1:0-9196 GCF_036225245.1 Weizmannia sp. CD-2023 | reverse complement strand
ACAGCTCCAATTGGCGGAAATATTGCAGTTCCATTTTCGGTTCCAATTGCGTTTGCTGTCGTTTTATAGGCTGTATCTACCGCTGTCCCAACTATAAATTTTTGAGTATCTCCGTGGGATTTTTCATAGTTTTCTTTTGCGGTAAGCCCCACACTCAAGGGACCCAATAATTTATTCCCGGCTTTGACCGCTTTCCCAATCCTGTTTAATTCTTTCGTACTGTCTTTAAACTCATTTACAATATTTGTGTAAGCCACTTTTGGGTTTTTCCATTCAGGTATCCGTTTGATTGTTTTCTTTACTGCTTTGATTTTCTTCCCTACAAGTTCTTCTTCAAATATAGTCGCCGCTTTGACCGCTTTTGCTTTTAAACTAAGCTCTTTAAATTCCCTGTATTTCGGAAAACCGTATAATTTATCAAATTCTTTGATCATCGCCAGTTTTCCGCGTTCTTTTCCAAATACTTCCAAAGAGGATACCAGTTCCTGAATATTTTCTTTTGTAAAAGCTTTAAACTTATACTTTTTTAAATGATTCATAAATTTTTTGTCATTAAATTTAAAAAGCGTTAAATTCAAATAATTATTAAACTTGCGATATTCCTCCTTTGTAAAATGAAATGCATGCGGGTTCCCCTCCTTAAGCATTTTTCTTTCACTTTTATTCATCAGCTTAAAATAAATATATAATTGTGCCATATGGTTTGAAACACTATCTGTTTTATTCAGATAATCACTTATTCTCTTAAAACCTTTATAAGCATTCGCCAACACTATAAACAATAAGGCTTTTCCCTCTAAACCCTGATGATTTTTGCTAAATTCAGCATTTGTATTACTGTGCGAAGAACTACCCGTTAAACTCCTCTCCCCGGCTTCCATCAGCTTCTTCATTGCCCTGTCCACATCGTGGCGGCTTTCTTTGACGATTTGGAGGGCTTTTCGGTCGAACGTGTGGAGTTTTTCATTTACCTCGTCTGCAAATTTCCGTGAAGCTTCAGCGCTTTCCATAAAGTGGTCCAAGTCAGGCGTGGGAATGGATACAATGTCCGATATACCATGCAAAATTTGTGCGCCTTCATGGTGGATGTCCATCATCCCGTTTCTCAGTGTGCGTGTTTTGCGCCCGAGGTCATCGAGATAGTCGGAGTGGATCACGGCATTGCCTGAACCGTCAACTGTCCCCGCAAATTCAGAAATAATCTGATTGTACCGCTGTTCCACTTGTCGGGCTGCGGAGACAAGTGATTCAATGATTTCCCCATGGGTAGCGTTGAAATACCGTTTTGCCGAGTCTGCCGCTTTTCCTTTAAAAGAATTGAGCCTGCTGATGGCATTACACTTTTGCCTGGCTGTTTCGAGCTTTGCCACCATTTCTTTTGTGCTTTTGTCTATCTCCTTTTGCAGGTTGAGCAGTTCTTCAAATTCCACTTTCATCCCCTTAATTTCAGCCCTTTCTTGTCTTAATCCGCAAGCTTTGCAAAAGACTGGCCGATCTTTTCATCCTGCTGCACCATCTCTTTCCCTAACTGTTCCAGCTTTTGCAAATCGGTCTGGAGAAGTGCGCTGTAAAGTTTTAACGCCGTTTTCAGTTCCTTTAGTACTTCCATTTGTTCCTTCAAGCTTTTTAAATCGGTCTGGTGCATTGCCGGTTCTGGAAAATGCAGGCCTTCAAGTGCTGTTTTGACACTCTCTGCCTGGCTGAGGGTGGCATTGAATACTGTTTCATTTATTGCAATTTCCGCCACCGATTAATCCCCCTTTGCAATATCCTCGCTCAAGCCCGTAATACGGGACCGTAAAAAATAGAGATGGCTTTCCGCCTCACTGAGCATGCTGGAATGGCGCCTGATTTCTTCTTCAATTTTCGCTTCCGCCCTCATCCATCCGTTCACATAACGGTGCGTGGAAGACGCCATGCTTTGCATCATTTCGCTATACTTATTTTTCGTTTCGCCTTTCCAGAAAGATGGCTGCGCATCGATGTGGCCGATTTTCCTTTCCTGCTGCCAGCCATCAGCAATCACATGATGCAGACTCCCCTTTGCCCGGCGCAGTCGCTCCATCTTTTCTTCCAAATCCAGAGCCGCCTGCCTTGTTTGGCTTGCTTCAAGTTCCATCTTTGCCCTTTTGCGGATGAGCTCAGCTTTTTCCACTATCCGCTCCCCTTTCCTCGTAAAACGTTTCCATCCCTCATTATTTTCTACCTTTCCCTTGATGCTTTCAATATTTTTTCAAAAATTGAGGCTTTCAGACTATACCAGTTATTTATTTAGCCAGCTTGCAAAAATTTAAACATCTTTTCGAAAAATTCATCAAAAAAGGATGCAGGCCCACAGGGTGCATCCTTTTTCACTGCAAAACAGCTTATTTACTTTCCAATGCTTCCGAAACTAAACGATTATACAGAATGACTATCCCCATCCACCAGCTTTCCTCAAAAAATCAATAGCAAAATCCCGGAAACTATTTGCCACAAATGAGTCTTTTCCCTTCTTCCATGCAATGCCTACCGTTTGAAAATTAGCCTCATCCAATATTTTAAGCATCCTCGTTTTATCTAAATAAGAACGGAGAAATGAGTATTCCGGAAAAAAAGAAAGACCTGCTCCTTCATTTACAAGCTGCAAAATAATCGATAATTCATCTCCTTCAAAAGAGATTTTTGGCATAAATCCTGCTTCTTGAAACAATCTATCGGTTGTCATACGCATTCTTTGTCCTTTTTCAAAAACAATAAAACGTTCATCTTTCACTTCGCTCATAGAAACACTTTCTTTATTAGCAAAAGGATGTCCTTTTGGAACAAGCAAAAAAATTTCCTCATTAAATAAAGGCACCCATGTGATTTCGTCATTTGTTATTGGGTTCGGGACTATCATGAAATCGAGGTTTCCGTCAAGCAATTTTTGCAAAGCAACATCGTCCGGCAACGTATATTGACGAATTTTTACATATGGACGTTTTTGATAAAAGCTGGAAAATAAAGAAGGCAGTAACCTGGAGTTCATTACATTAATGGAAATGCTATCCTCTTTTATATTTGCCAACTCTTGAACTTCATCGATGGCTTCATCTAAATCAAATAAAATTTTTTCTATCTTTTTATAGAAAACCTTCCCGTATTCATTTAAATGAATAGACTTCCCTCTCCTATCAAAAAGGCGGACCCCAATTTCATCTTCTAATCGGGCAATCGTCTTACTTAAGAAAGATTGCGAAATCTGTAATTCTAACGATGCTTTTGATATATGCTCCAATCTTGCGACAGTTAAAAAGTATTGAAGGTGATTGATTTGCATGAAACTCTCTCCTTATTCCACTTAGGAATAACTTAAGTCATGAATGATATTGTACAGATTTATATCAAAAATTATAATGCAAAAAAAGAGGGATGTCACAAATTAGACAAATTTTATATGAGTTGTCTTAAAAAATAAGGAGAGATTAATATGGAAACAAACAAAAATTTTAAAAACCGAGTTGTATTAATTACTGGCGCAGCAACTGGTATTGGGAGAGCTACTGCCCTCGCATTTGCAAAACAGGGAGCAAATTTGGTTATTGGAGATATTGATGACCGCGCACAAGAGACTGTTGAACTTGTAAAAGCAGAAGGCGTTGAAGTCCTTTTTAAGAAAACCGATGTTACTGACGCGGAAAGTGTTCAAGCATTAGTCGATTTTACGGTTGAAAAATTTGATCGTTTGGACCATGCATTCAATAACGCAGGGATTCTTCCAAAAACAAAAGAATTTACTGCAATGACAGATGAAGACTTTGATCTGACAATAGGTGTCGATTTAAAAGGCGTTTTCTATTCCATGCGTTCTGAATTAAAATATTTTGAAAAAGTTGGCCGGGGTACGATTGTCAATACAGCTTCCGTTGCAGGATTAGTAGCTGATCCCGGAATGGCACCCTATGTTGCAGCAAAACATGGCGTTGTTGGCTTAACAAAGGCTGCAGGAATTGAATATATTGGAAAAGGAATACGTGTGAATGCTATTGCTCCAGGACTAGTAGAAACGCCAATGACAAAGGGTTGGTTAGATGATCCTAAAATGAAAGAAGTTGTCCTATTACAAACACCAATTGGCCGCCCTGCAAAGCCCGAGGAAATTGCCAGTATGGTCGTATTCTTATCCTCGGATGAAGCATCATTCACAGCTGGGCAAGTATTTACAATAGATGCTGGTCAAACAGCTCACTAATATTCTATCAATATATAATGAAAGAAGGTTTTTTCACTGTGACAAGCAAATTACAAACCAAAGTATTTATTAGTAGTGATCAACACGGGGGGTTCGGGGTATCTTCCACTATTATTTACGGTCCAACTGAAGCTTTACTGTTTGACGCCCAATTCAGCCGCTCAAATGCACTCCGTTTAGTTGCGGATATTCTTGAAACAGGTAAAGAACTTAAACAAATCTTTATTAGCCATTTTCATCCTGACCACTATTTGGGTCTAGGTATTATTAAAGAGGCTTTTCCAGAGGCCCGCGTGATGGTATATAAAGAAGTTGCCAAAGAAGCTAACGAAGCATTTAGCTTTAAAATTGATTATTGGGGAACTGAAGTCTTAGGCAATAACGGCCCGAAAACCGTTGTTACCTTAGAACGTCTAGATAAACCATATCTTTACGTCGATGGAGAGAAAATTGAAATTCTTGGTCTTATGCGAGGTGACGCTGAGCATGTGGCTTGTTTATGGGTTCCGTCAATCAAGACTTTGGTTGCAAGCGATTTGGTATTTTCGGACGCGCATGTGTGGGTTGCAGACGCTCGCTTCCCTGAAGACCGACAAGCTTGGCTTGATAATCTCGATAAGTTGGAAACCTTAGACCCGGAAGTTATTATACCTGGACATGCTCCAAATGACAAACCTTACAATCCAAATGGAATCGAATTTACACGGCGTTACCTGAAAGACTTCATCCACCATCTTAAAGCGTCACGTGATTCTAATGATTTGATCAGTAGAATGGAAAAGCTCTATCCGGATGCATCTGTCCATATTTGTTTAGAATCTAGTGCAAAAATTTTAAGGGACAGATATCGTTGGGAAGGAGATTGGCCCCATTCACTTCGCGACACAGACGCTGTTTTTTAACAAATATATGGCTTGCTGAACGAATCAGATTCGTTCAGCAAGCCCGATTTAGAGGTTAATTTTATCATATAGTATGATCCTATCTTGTTTTTCTTTAGATCTCCATCCATATCGCTAAATACAATATCATCATTGTTAACCATTTTAGTTGATGACATAAGTATTTGCAGTAGTTCAATCAGAAATATGGGTTTTATTCGCTGTTAAGTTCACGTGATTCACGGTTTGATCAAAACCTTCTATAATCGGGTTGTCACCGATTACAAAATAAAGTTCATAATCGCCTGTTTTATAAACGTAATCTAATTCATTTGTCCCTGGCACATTTAAAATTTCATTGGCTTGACCCAATTCTTTTTCCAGTAGCTGCGGGGTAATCCCACCAAGATTGGTCTGTCTCTCTACCCCTGTACCAAAGTTCCGGATTTCCGAAATGGTGTTGTCTTTGTTATAAGCAAATCCATATCCAGGTTGGCCCATTTCCCAGCTATACAAATCAAATTGATTGTTAACTTCTTGTGGACTGCCAAACTTTTGGTGAACAGCTTTTCGCGTGCTTTTATTAATTTTTAGCCCTTGAACATTTCCTGGCATTTCTCCCGAAAAAGCTTGATCGTAAAGGTTATTTAAAGTATTCACTGCCATTTGATTCGTTTCAGAATAAGAAATAGAAGTCTCGGATGCTGCATGAGCTATTCCTGTAAAGGAAGGTACCCCTATTCCTAAAACTGAACCTGTAAGTAATGAAGCAGCAATCACTTTAAACATTGGCTTTTTACCTGCCATTATTATCCCTCCTTATAAGTCAGTTCCCTTTATAATAATTGTAAAACTTGAGTGAGAGAACTTTTTGTTAAACATAGAGGAAATAATAGCACCGTTTAGGAACCTTGAGTTAACAGATGATCTCTTATAACCTTTACAAGCATTTGCCTGCACTATAAACAATAAGGTTTTACCCTCTTTACGCACAATTGCGCGCAGCATAGTTGGCGCATGCAAAACCCGTGGCGAAACCGCACACGGGCTTTTGAACAACAGATTTATTGCACGCTAGAACTATATCCCCCGGGACTTTGCTGCTTTCTCCCAGCTATAGTAAACCCCTAAACTCACCACACCTAAAACGAGCGGCAACCACCACGGATAAGAAAAGGACGGGCCGATTTTCGGCATGAATTTATCCAGCAAAATAACGCCGCCCAGAAAAACAAAGATTACGGCATCTATTTTCAAAAAAGTTAGGATTTGCACCTTTTTTGTCTTTTCCTTAAACAAACTCTTTTTCAAGATACGAAAGATATACCAAATGGCAAAGATCACGTATAGCCCGGCAATGAAAAAGTTCAGGGCCGCGGGTACAGGATAAAACGGTGGCAAAGGTCTGGAAAAGAACCGTTCAACAACAAAAGCAGCAATGCCATTAATGACCAAATCAATCCCCAAAAGCAAGATCATTATCCTGATTGTAAAAGAAACCATATTGCGTTTGTTTTCTTTCGGCAGCTGCCTGATGATTTCGTCGGCAAATGCTTTCGGGTCACCGCCGAACATTTGCGCAGCTGTCTTGTTTTCTTTCTGGCCTTCGAGCAGATGGTCAAGCAGTTCCATCAGCACTTCTTCTGTTTGCTGCTCGGACAAAACGGTTTGCAGGCGAAGGTAGTCAAGCATATCGTTGTAAAATTTTTTGTTCTCAGGTGCCAGTTCCTGCCGTTTACGGTTGTTTTCCTCAATCAACTGTTTTACACTAAGCATCCTCACTTCTTCCTTTCAATAAAAGATTTACAGGGGCTGCGATTTGCTGCCACTCTGTTGTAATCTCATCTAGCGCGGATTTTCCTTTTTCCGTCAATTCATAATATTTGCGGCTCGGCCCGGAATCGGATGGCTGCATCTCTCCATGGATCCAGCCGTTCTTTTGCAGGCGTAACAGAACCGGATAGAGCGTCCCCTCGCTAATTTCCTGGAGGCCTAATTGCTGAAGTTTTTTTGAAAGAATGTAGCCATAAACCGGTTCTTTTTCAATCACAGCCAGCACACAGCCGTCTAAAATGCCTTTCAGTAACTGGCTTCGAATGGACATCCCTCCACCCCCATTTCAACTAATTTGTTATGCAAGTTAGTTTATCAAAAAATGAACTACTTTGCAATGCAAAATAGTAAAAAACAATAATAAAATCCAGCGGCAGGCTAACCGCTGGAAAAATTTTATGATTGCTTTTTTCGCTTGGAAAAATAATGAAGGAAAAAGGACAGAATCATATAGGCTAAAATCAAAAATACGACATAATTGGCCCAAAAATTTTCAAGGTTCAACACATTCAGTGTGCTCAGCCCTTTCTGGATGCCCATTACAATAAGCACCGTCACCGCAAACATGAAAAATAATTGCACATAGCGTTTCATAGCCGTCCCTCCCAAATAAAGATAATCACTATGATTATCTTAAAAAACGGTCCGGCCGATGACTGTGATCTGGATCATAGCAAAGCCGGTTGTTTATGGCATTTATGTGAAAAATGCCGTACTCCGAAAAAGAACGGATGCTTTAAAAGATGGCGCCTGTTCCATGGTATAATCAATTGGGAAGAATCCTTCATTTATGGAAGAGTTTTTTAGAAAACCCTCTCTAAAAAACTAAGAAAACAGCATCCCTTTTCGGTGCTGTTTTGTGTGAAAGGACGATTATCAATGAAAAAAGAAAAAGCAGTCGTTGTTTTCAGCGGCGGCCAGGACAGCACCACCTGCCTTTTCTGGGCAAAGAAAAAGTTTCAGGAAGTGGAAGCCGTTACGTTCGATTACGGGCAGCGCCACCGTCTTGAAATAGAATGTGCAAAGAATATAGCGGAAGAGCTCGGGGTAAAGCAGCATATTCTGGATATGCAGCTGTTGAACCAACTCGCCCCGAACGCGCTGACGAGGGAAAGCATTACCGTGAAAGCAGGGGCAGACGGGGAGCTTCCGAATACGTTTGTGCCCGGGCGGAATTTGCTGTTTCTTTCTTTTGCCGGGGTGCTTGCCAGCCAGATCGGTGCAAAACATATCGTAACCGGTGTGTGCGAAACGGACTTCAGCGGTTACCCGGACTGCCGCGATATCTTCATCAAATCTTTAAATGTCACTTTGAACCTTTCAATGGACCAGCAGTTTGTCATTCATACCCCGCTGATGTGGCGCAACAAAGCAGAAACATGGGCGCTCGCGGATGAACTCGGAGCATTTGATTTTGTCCGTGAAAAAACGCTGACCTGCTATAATGGCATCATCGCCGACGGCTGCGGGGAATGTCCGGCGTGCAAATTGCGAAAAAGAGGGCTGGAGCAATACCTGGCCATCAGGAACGGGCAGTCTGAATGACGGTTTCGTTGGAATTGTGGTAAAATAATGAAAAAAGGAGGCGGGGGAATGGCTGAAATCAAAACAGTATCGATCATTGGGCTAGGCGCGCTCGGCATTTTATTTGGGCATCATTTATCGAAAAAAATGCCGGTGGAAAACTTGCGGATCATCGCTGACCAACAGCGCATTGAACGGTATAAGCGGGAAGGCGTTTATTGCAACGGCGAAAAATGCCACTTTTATTATGTCACACCGGAAGAAACAGTGGAGCCGGCAGATTTGGTGCTATTTACGGTCAAATTCAACGGACTGGACGAGGCAGTTGAAGCAGTCAAACAGCATGTCGGGCCGGATACGGTGATTTTGTCTGCCTTAAATGGGATCTCAAGCGAAGAAATCATTGGCCGTACATATGGAATGGACAAAATGTTATACTGTGTCGCCCAGGGGATGGATGCCGTCAAAGCCGGAAACCAGCTGACATATGCGCATATGGGCATGCTTTGCTTCGGCGAAAAAAAGCCGGGCATTTTTTCGGAAAAAATGAAAAAAGTGGCCCGTTTCTTTGAGCAAACGGATTTGCCATACGAAGCCGACACCGAAATGATGAAAAGGCTTTGGGGCAAGTTCATGCTCAATGTCGGCGTCAACCAAACCGTCGCCGTTTACAAAAGCAATTACGGCGAAATCCAAAAAGACGGCCCTGCACGCGAGATGATGATTGCCGCTATGCGGGAAGTGA
>NZ_JARTJQ010000111.1:0-5623 GCF_036225245.1 Weizmannia sp. CD-2023 | reverse complement strand
TTGACCCCAGTTCAATGCCTAATGAGACATTTCCTTGTTTAATCGCTTTAGAAGTATCCACTAAATTCATTTTTATTTACCTCCGTCTCATATGTGTAAGTGGGCACCTTTTTTTTCAACAGCTTTTTCTTCCCCAAATTTTTCAATTTCTTCCAACGTATGTCCCTGGGTTTCAGGTACGCGGGTCCGGATAAACAAAACACCAAGCAAACATATCACGCCGAAAATTGCAAAAACAGCTTCTTGGGACATGGAAGCAGTCATGATTGGGAACAGCAGCCCAACCAGGAAAGAACCAATCCAGTTAAAAGAGGAAGCCAATCCTGATGCGCGTCCACGAATGACAAGCGGGAAAATTTCCCCAACGATGACCCAGGTTAAAGGAGCCCAAGTGAAGGAATAAAGAGCTACATAAATGCTTAAAAACGCAACGATCATCATCGGGTTTGCATTTGGAATGAGCAAATTCAAAATGGCTGGCAAAATAAAGGACAGGCCCATAATCGTTCCGCCTACTGTCAACAAAGTGCGGCGTTTAAATTTATCAGCAATCCATAAGAAGACAAGTGAACCCAATACGAGAATGATCCCTTGAATAATCGGCCACATCAATGCAGAACTAGCAGCATGTCCTGTTGCTTTTTCTACAATTAAAGGAATATAGTAAAAAATAGCATTTGCGCCCTGAAATTGTTGAAAAGCCGCAACGCCCACACCGGCAATAACTAAATAACGATACTTCCCGCTAAATAAAGTACCCCATGATGCTTTTTGATTTGCCTGCTTTTCTTCTCTGGCAGTCTCTTGAATTTGTTTGATTTCAGCTTCAATTTCATCCTTTTTAGCGCGTATATAGCTCAAAACCCTGCGTGCTTCCTCAAGTTTATTGTTCTTTATTAAAAAGCGCGGTGATTCCGGCAACTTTAACACACCAAAGAATAAGATCAATGCTGGTACCGCTGCCAAACTAAGCATCAACCGCCAAGCCAATGATTCCGGCAAACCTTTTAATAAATAATCGACAATGTAAGAAAGTAACATTCCCGATACAATCATGGTTTGGTTAATCCCTGACAGACGTCCGCGCAAACGTGCAGGCGCCATTTCGGACATATAAGCCGGGACCAGTGCAGAAGCAGCACCAACCGCTAATCCTAATAACATCCGGACGATGATTAAAAAGTATTGCCCGTTATGAGGGGATATGCCAGATAAAACCGATCCAACAACAAAAATTAAAGCTGAAATTAAAATCATTTTTCGCCGGCCCAAACGGTCGGAAAGTTGCCCCGCCAGAGCGCCGCCGAATATAGCACCAAACATTACAGCAGAGGTAATCCATCCAATAACGCCTGCACTGTTTTGAAGGTTCCAGTCATGTTCCAGGAATGGCAAAGCGCCTGTCATTACCCCAATATCATAGCCAAATAGAATGCCGCCAAAAGCCCCGAAAAAGTAAATGAATCCACTTGAGATTTTCTTTTCACCAACCATTAAAGTTCCCTCCTTGATGTATCAGCCTTATTTTCTTCTTGCTGACGGCTCCTTTCTTTGTGAGCGGTATCATTTTAGAAAAAAGCGTTTTCATGCTGCAAGTACATGCTAGCACATTTATACCTATAAATCAATGACAAAAATATTTATACTGATAAATGAGGAAAAAATAACGTTTTCCTGCGTTTTTCTTAACCGCTTTCTTACCCATCATTATGCTACTTATATAGATGAAAGGATAGCAGGTAAGGGTACCCAATTGTGTGTTTTTTGTGTCTGTAGCTATAGTGAAAAAGCTATGGAAGCTGTGACATAAACCACTCTTTTCCATCCAGTGAAAAACACATTTATACATATAAATATTTTTTTGTTGACTTATACTGATAATTGATATAGCATTCTATTTGTAAGCGGTTAATCGCAGAATCCAAATGACATGTCAAAAACTTTTAAAGAATGATCAATTTCAAAGGGATGATCAATGAATGCTAGAAGAACTCAAGAAAGAAGTCTATGAAGCAAACATGCTGCTGCCGGAATATAATCTGGTCACCTTTACATGGGGAAATGTAAGCGGAATCGACCGTGAAAAGAATCTCATGGTCATTAAGCCGAGCGGTGTCGAGTATGAAGCATTGTCACCGGAAAAAATGGTCGTCGTTGATCTTGGTGGAAATGTAGTGGAAGGCGAGTTAAATCCGTCAAGCGATACTGCAACACATTGTGTGCTTTATCGCCATTTCCCGAATATTAAAGGAATTGTCCATACACATTCTCCCTGGGCGGTTTCATTTGCGCAGGCCGGCATTGATATTCCGGCGGCAGGAACGACACATGCCGATACATTTTACGGGCCGGTTCCGGTCACAAGGGCGATGAAGAAAGAAGAAGTCGTGACGGAATATGAAAAACAGACCGGTGATGTGATTGTTGAGACTTTTGAAAAGCGGCATATTGATCCGGACCAGGTTCCGGCTGTTCTGGTAAATGATCACGGCCCTTTTACGTGGGGAACATCCGCCCATGATGCCGTGCACAATGCCGTTGTGCTCGAAGAAGTAGCGAAGATGACCTACCACTCGCTACAGCTGAATCCGCATCAAATCAACATGGATCAATTTCTTTTGGATAAACACTATTTACGCAAGCACGGAAAAAATGCCTATTATGGGCAAAAAAAATAAATGTCTTGTACATTCCGGGGAGGAAAACAGCATGTTGAAAATAAAAGATTACGAGTTTTGGTTTATCGTCGGAAGCCAGCATTTATACGGCAAAGAAACACTGGATGCTGTAAAGGAAGATGCGGAAAAAATCATTGATGAAATCAACGCAAGCGGCAAGCTACCGTACCCGATCGTATTTAAAACGGTTGCCACAACAGCCGACAGTATTACAAAATTGATTTATCTGTCGGTTCCGTTGTAGCTTTCATCGGAGCAATATCTGCTGTCCTGTCCATACACATGCATCTGCCGACAATTGTTGTTTTTGTCATTTCTTTAGCAATTGGTGCATGCATTGGTGCCTGGCAGGGATTTTGGGTTGCCTACGTAAAAATTCCGGCATTTATTGTGACGTTAGCTGGAATGCTCGTTTTTCGGGGCCTGACGATGCTGATTCTTAAAGGCGAATCACTAGCCCCTTTTCCGAGAAACTTCCAACTTGTCAGTTCTGGTTTTATCCCGGATGTTTTTAAAGGAAGCTCCTTAAATATTTTGACCATCGCGGTCGGGCTGTTATGTACAGTTGCCTATATCTTCATTGAATTAAATGGAAGAAAAAAGCAGAAAAAATATCAGTTGCAAACAACATCGGGACCGTTGTTCGTTGCTAGAATTATTGTTATTGCATGTTTGATTAATGTATTTTCGTACATTTTTGCGACGTACGAAGGAATCCCTTACATTTTGGTAATCTTAATAGCCTTAATTCTTGCTTACTCATTTGTTATGAAAAGAACAACAATGGGCAGACAGGTATATGCAATTGGCGGTAATGCAAATGCAGCGAGTTTATCAGGGATCAAAACACCACGCGTAACATTTTGGATTTTTGTAAATATGGGAGTGCTTGCCGCATTGACGGGATTAATTGTTGCAGCCCGTCTAAATGCAGCAACGCCAAAAGCGGGAACGAACTTTGAACTTGATGCCATTGCAGCCTGTTTTATCGGCGGAGCTTCTGCTTATGGAGGAATTGGCACAGTCGGCGGAGCAATCGTAGGTGCGCTCGTAATGGGAGTGATGAACAATGGTATGTCCATTCTTGGCCTTGGCATAGATTGGCAACAAACGATTAAGGGCCTTGTCTTGCTTCTTGCTGTTGCGTTTGATGTTTATAACAAAAATAAAGCGGTTTAAAAAGAAATTGGCGCAAGGCTGTGCAAGTTTGCCTTGCCTCAATTATGTACCTTTAAGTACGTAAATGCCTATTAAGCACAAACAAAATAAATGTCTTGTACATTCCGGGGGAGGAAAACAGCATGTTGAAAATAAAAGATTACGAGTTTTGGTTTATCGTCGGAAGCCAGCATTTATACGGCAAAGAAACACTGGATGCTGTAAAGGAAGATGCGGAAAAAATCATTGATGAAATCAATGCAAGCGGCAAGCTACCATACCCGATCGTATTTAAAACGGTTGCCACAACAGCCGACAGTATCACGCAGGTCATGAAAGAAGTCAACTATAACGATAACGTCGCCGGTGTCATCACCTGGATGCACACATTCTCGCCTGCGAAAAACTGGATCAGGGGAACGAAACTGCTGCAAAAACCTTTGCTTCATCTGGCTACACAATTTCTGGACCATATCCCTTGGGAAACGATCGACATGGATTACATGAACCTGCATCAAAGTGCCCATGGCGACCGGGAATACGGATTTATCAATGCGAGACTGAACAAAAATAACAAAGTTGTTGTCGGCCACTGGAAAGATGAAAAGGTCCAAACCCAAATCGGGCAATGGATGGATGTTGCCGTTGCTTATAATGAAAGTTTTAACATTAAAGTAGCGAGATTCGGCGACAACATGCGCAATGTCGCAGTCACGGACGGCGATAAAATCGAAGCACAAATTCAGTTCGGCTGGACAGTCGACTATTACGGCATTGGTGACCTTGTTGCGGAAATGAAAGAAGTCACCGATCAGGAAATAGATGCCGTTTATGCGGAATGCCAGGAAAAATATGATTTGGTAGTAGGAAATAATGACCCGGCCTATTTTGAAGACCATGTGAAAGAGCAAATCCGGATTGAAATTGCCTTGCGCAAATTCCTCGACAGGGGCGGGTACACAGCATTCACTACAAACTTTGAAGATTTATGGGGCATGAAACAGCTTCCGGGGATGGCGGTCCAACGGCTGAATGCGGAAGGTTACGGTTTTGCCGGTGAAGGGGACTGGAAAACAGCCGCACTCGACCGGTTGGTGAAAATCATGGCACATAACGAAAAAACCGGTTTTATGGAAGATTATACGTACAACTTGGTAAAGGGCCATGAAGAAATACTGGGTTCCCACATGCTTGAAGTAGACCCGACTTTGGCAAGCGGCAAAATCAGGGTAGAAGTCCATCCATTAGGCATCGGGGACCGCGAAGACCCTGCACGGCTCGTCTTCGATGGCACGGATGGAGACGCTGTAAATCTCACGGTTTCTGATTTTGGTGACCAGTTTAAACTCGTTATGTATGAAGTGGATGGGAAAAAACCAGCTGAAGCAGCGCCGAAACTGCCTGTCGCACGCCAGCTTTGGACACCGAAACCAGGTTTTTATGAAGGGGTCCAAAAATGGATTGAAAACGGCGGCGGACATCATACTGTCCTGTCGTTCGCAGTCACTGCTGAGCAAATTGAAGATTTTGCGAAAATGGTTGGCCTTAAAACTGTAAAAATTTGAATTTAGCAGTAAACAAATAAAAAGATGCACTTCTTTAACAATTTGCCACAACGATTAGGCTGGCCGGAAAAAACAAATAACCGCAGCACCGGTGTCCGGCAGAGCCAGGGCTAGGAAGAGGTAATGATTTTAAGACTTGGGAAGTGAAAAAAATGAATTTAATCGAAACTTCACAGGCAATTCAGCAGGGAAATGTTTCCCTCGGCATTGAACTGGGGTCAA
>NZ_JARTJQ010000110.1:0-4864 GCF_036225245.1 Weizmannia sp. CD-2023 | reverse complement strand
AACAATCCTGTAGCCGCGGCATTATTAAGCAAAATGGGGTATACAGAAACAGAACGGGTGCAGGTCAAACTGGAGTTTCTGCGGATGCTGGCCCGAATGGAACTTGACCCTGCAAAAATGAGGCTGTTACACGGTTTCTTTGATTATTATTTAAAATTGAACGAAAAAGAGGAGGCGGAAGTAATGGAAAACATTAAAATGCTGGATCCGGACGAAGCAGAGCAAGTATTAAAGCTGCCGAATTCTTACTTTGACCGCGGGTATAAGAAGGGGAAAGAGGAAGGAAGAGAAGAAGAGAGAAAAGAATTGCTGCAAACGATTCCAATTGCCATCAAAATGTTGCTGGCGGGTATGGATCTTCAATTAATTGTAGAAAAAACCGGTCTGAGCCAGACGGAAGTGGAAAAAATAAAACAGCAACTGGAGAATTTATAAGATGGAAGTCAGGCTCCCTGGTGAGGATGGAAAAGAAGTTGTCTTAGACTTGCCAAATGCAACAGTTGGAACAATGGCAAGGCAAAAGCCGTTAGACCCCTCTTTCCCTCAATTGAAAAAGCCATTTCTTAAGGGAAGCGCGCAATCTTCAATCCGGCGCTTTCCCTTTTTTTCGCTCAAAGAGCCGTCATCCTGTTTTTCTAGTGCTGGCGTGCTTTAAAGGCACGTTCAATCTCGCGGGCGGCTTCTTTCTTCTTCAGGGATTCACGCTTGTCATAATTCTTTTTCCCGCGGGCCAGGCCGACGAGCACTTTTGCATACCCATTTTTAATATAGATTTTGAGCGGGATTAAAGCATAACCTTTCTCTTTTGTCACACCGGCCAGCCGGTCAATTTCTTTCTTGTGCAGCAAAATTTTCCGCGGGCGGAGCGGGTCATGATTGTACCGGTTTCCCTGCTCGTACGGGCTGATGTGCATCCCGTAGACAAAGACTTCCCCATTTTCCACACGGGCAAACGAATCACGCAAATTTACACGGCCAGCCCGGATCGATTTGATTTCTGTCCCCTGCAGAACAATGCCTGCTTCATATGTTTCTTCGATAAAATAATCATGGCTTGCTTTCTTGTTTTGCGCCAGCACTTTCCCTTCGCCTTTTGGCATTTCATTTCCCCTCCGGTGAAGGCAGCCGAAAAAATCCGGTTACCTTCGATTTGCTTTTTTCTTTTTCGGCGGCCTCGTCGCCCAGTCTTCGTCGGCATGGTGCGATTTTTGCGGCCTAGTAGAATGGGTGCCGCGCACTTTGACGATCTTTTTCGGGCGTTCTTCTGTTTTTTCTCGGCGGTTGTTTTGCATGCCGACAATTTCAAAATCAATATTGTGTTCGTCTTTGTTCACATTGAGCACGCGGACGCGGATCTCATCACCAATGCGGAATACATTTCCTGTTCGTTCGCCGATCATGGCATATTGCCGCTCATTGTAATGGTAATAGTCATCTGTCATATAGCTGACATGGACAAGCCCTTCAATCGTGTTCGGCAGTTCGACAAACATGCCGAAATTCGTAACTGAGCTGATAATCCCGTCGAATTCTTCCCCGATTTTGTCTTCCATAAATTCGGCTTTTTTCAGCTCATCCGTATCCCGTTCAGCTTCTACTGCTCGGCGTTCCATTTTCGAGGCATGGTCCGCAATTTCCGGCAGTAATGCTTTCCATTTTTCTTTCGTCTTTTCATCCAATTTTCCGCTGATCAAATACGTGCGGATCAGCCGGTGGACAATCAGGTCCGGATAACGGCGGATCGGTGAGGTGAAATGTGTGTAAAATTTCGTTGATAAGCCGAAGTGGCCAATGCATTCCGGATCGTACTTCGCCTGCTGCATCGACCGCAGCATGACCGTCGACACGACCATTTCCTCAGGCCGTCCGGAAACCGTATCAATGATTTCCTGCAACGCACGCGGATGCACTGAATTGGCTGTACCGCGTACGATCAGACCAAAATTGGTAATAAATTCAAAGAACCGCTGCAGTTTCTCCGCTTTCGGCTCTTCGTGGATCCGGTAAATAAACGGCACGTCCAGCCAGTAAAAATGTTCGGCAACCGTTTCGTTGGCAGCAAGCATAAATTCCTCGATCAGCTTTTCTGCAACCGACCGCTCACGCAACACAACATCCGTTGGTTTGCCCTTTTCATCGACAATGACTTTTGCTTCTTTAAAATCAAAATCAATAGCGCCGCGCTCCATCCTTTTTTTGCGCAAAATCTCCGCGAGTTCGGCCATTTGTTCAAACATTGGAACGAGCGGCTCATAGTGTTTTCTAAGCGCTTCGTCGCGGTCGACAAGGATTTTATTAACGTCCGCATACGTCATACGAGCGGTCGTTTTGATGATGCTTTCAAAAATTTCATGATTAACAACGCGGCCTGTTTCATCAATTTCCATTTCGCACGACAGCGTAAACCGGTTGACTTGTGGATTCAGGGAACAGATGCCGTTTGACAAACGGTGCGGGATCATCGGAATGACGCGGTCAACAAGGTACACGCTCGTCCCGCGTTCAAATGCTTCACGGTCAATCGGCGATCCTTCCGTTACATAATGGCTGACATCTGCAATATGGACGCCGAGCTTATAATGACCGTTTGCCAGTTTTTTCACGGTAACAGCATCGTCGAGATCTTTTGCATCAGCCCCATCAATCGTTACAATCATTTCCCCGCGCAAATCGCGACGGCTGCCAATTTCACTCTCATCAATTTCTTCCGGCACCCGGTTTGCCTGTTCGAGCACTTCTTCCGGAAAGGCTTGGGGCAGCCCATACTGATGGATAATCGACAAAATATCAACACCGGGATCATTTTTATGGCCAAGAATTTTGATGATTTCGCCTTCCGCATTTTTCGTGCCTTCCGGGTAGGCGGTAATATGGACAATCACTTTATGGCCTTCGACAGCACCGCCGTTTGCTGTTTTCGGTATAAAAATATCGCTGCCGAACCGTTTGTCATCGGGTACGACAAATCCGAAATGTTTGCTTTCGACGTATGTGCCGACAAGTTCTGTCTGGCCCCGCTCAAGAATACGCACAACGGTTCCTTCCTGGCGCTGGCCTGAGCTTTTGGTGGACACACGGACAATAACGGTGTCTCCATTTAACGCATGGTTAGTTTCATGCGGCGGGATAAAAATATCGTCCATCCCAGGCTCATCGGGGGCGACAAAAGCAAAACCTTTTGGATGGCCAATCAGTTTTCCCCGTACGAGATTCATTTTTTCCGGCAGGCCGTAACGGTTGCTTCGCGTGCGGACAATGAGGCCTTTTTCCTCCATATAAACGAGCACTTTCACAAATGCTTTAAACTCGGAAGAATCGTCAATACCGAACGCTTTTTCCAGTTCCTGAACCGTCAGCGGCTTGTACGTCTCTTCTTTCATATAAGATAAAATTTTTTCAACATCTTGCCGTAGTTGGTCTTGTTCCATTTATTTCCCTCCTTTTTCGGGAAAATTTTAAACCGACCAGTCAAGTGACTCCAGAAACGTGTACACATCTTCGTGAAGTTGATCTTTTTCGTCGTCGAGTGTAATAACATGGCCGGAGTTCTCATACCATTTGAGTTGCTTATGGTCTGTTTCCACTTCTGAATAAATAATATTGGCGCTTTCCGGGCGGATCATTTCGTCATGGCGCGCTTGTACGACAAAAACGGGCGCATAAATGTGATCGACATGGTTGCGCACATCCTGAATAAGCTCTTGCAGCGATTGCAGCGTATGCATCGGCGTCTTTTTGAATTCCCGCATTTCCTGTTCGATTTGCGCTTCGCTTTTCCCTTCGAACTGTTTGTATTTGCGGGCATACGCAACCACGCCTTCATACATCGTTTGCTCGCTTTTTATGTTCATGGGCGCGCACATGGTGATAATTCCCTTTACAGGTACAGTGTAACCCAATTTTAAGGAAAATACCCCGCCCAATGACAATCCGGCTACTGCAATTTCATGATACCCTTTTTCTTTTAATAACTGGTAGCCATTCATAACATCTTGCCACCAGTCGCTTGGACCCGTATGCAAAAGGTTTTCAGGCGGTACCCCGTGCCCTTTGTATTGCGGCGCATGGCAAGTGTATCCTTTTTTTTCAAGGAAGCGCCCGAGCATCCTGACGTCGGCGCTGCTTCCGGTAAATCCGTGCAAAAGCAGTACAGCCCTTTTGCCGGCTTCAAATAAAAACGGTTTTGGTGGTACAATTCTCATCATCCGTAAAAAACGCCTCTTTCCTGCTGTTTTTCTTTGGGGCCTTTGTTCATTTTATTTGTAACAAAGTCGTTTCGGAAATGCCAGCAATCCGCATAAAAATACCCGGCCTGGATTTTGGGACCGGGATGGAAGTCATAAAGTTTACAGGCATGTGCGGATAAGGCTTCTTTATAAGTTGCCTGATTTGCATACCCTTATAGGTTTATATATGCAAGTCCGATGGCCAGCAGGAAAAATAAAACAGCGAGCACAATCGTAATCCTGTGTAAAATTAGGTCAATTCCGCGCACTTTTTGTTTCCCGAAAAGCTGTTCAGCGCCGCCGGAAATAGCGCCGGACAATCCCGTGCTTTTCCCGGGCTGGAGCAGTATGACTGCAATCAACAGAATTGAATCGATGATTAGTAATGTTAATAACAATGTATGCACAACTGCACACCTCCTGAGACGGGCAATACCTAATCTTGAGTGTACCATATTGGGGGGCAGGGTTCAACTACATTGGAATAATTGTATGTGTCAAGTTTTTCTCGACAAGGTTTAAATATCGGGTATTCCAAGACACTCTTTTTGTACACTTTCGGCTACCGTGCTTTACTTGCTCGGTGTAATTTTCGGAAAAGATGTAATATTTCCGTATAAAGATGGATAACGGGGATG
>NZ_JARTJQ010000109.1:0-17143 GCF_036225245.1 Weizmannia sp. CD-2023 | reverse complement strand
GAGCTGTCGCGGCTCGGGGGCGGAATCGGCACGAGGGGGCCGGGGGAAACCCAGCTTGAAACGGACCGCCGCCATATCCGCCGCCGCATTTCTGAAATCAAGGCGCAGCTTGAAACGGTTGTCCACCACCGGGAGCGGTACCGCGAAAGGCGGAAAAAGAACCATGTGTTTCAAATTGCGCTTGTCGGCTATACCAACGCCGGAAAATCGACATTGTTTAACCGCCTGTCTGCCGCAAATTCTTATGAGGAAAACCAGCTGTTTGCCACGCTTGATCCGATGACAAGAAAAGTTGTGTTGCCAAGCGGTTATACGGCTTTGCTGACGGATACGGTCGGATTTATCCAGGACTTGCCGACGACGCTGATTGCGGCGTTCCGCTCGACCTTAGAAGAAGTGCGGGAAGCCGATTTGCTTTTGCATGTCATTGACAGTTCCAACCCGGATTATGACAACCATCAAAAAACGGTGCAGCGCCTGCTTTCCGAACTGGAAATGAACCATCTACCGCAGCTTGCCGTTTACAATAAAATGGATATAAAAGACAGCCATTTCGTGCCCAATGCACAAAACAGCATCATGATCAGCGCGAAAGACGAAAAAGACATCCACCGGCTGCTGTTGGAAATTGAAAAACAAGTGTTGGCCGAAATGGTGCCGTATCGCGCGCTTGTCCCGCAAACAGAAGGAAAGCTGCTTTCAGTTTTAAAAAGTGATACCATTTTAAGAGAACTAATTTTTAAAGAAGAAAATGAGGCATACCAGTGCAAGGGATATGCGCTTCCAGGCCATCCGGTTCTGGGCGCGATACAACAATATGCTGAATAAAAACCTTGCGCGCGGGTGCATGCAGCGGGTTGCCTTGCATGCACCCCATATTTTGAACGGAAAGGTGTAGAAGATGTACCAGTATTTGACTCATGGTGCCAAACTCAGGCAAATGGCAGAAGAGGCCGAGCGTCAAATTCGCCCGGTCCACAGCGCAATAGAAAAACGGGCGGAAGCGAACCAGTTCCGCGTTTTGCAAAGTTTTCAAAAGTATAAAGTGAGCGAGTCGCATTTTTATCCGTCGACCGGATACGGCTATGATGACGCCGGCAGGGAAACACTTGAGAACATATATGCCGATGTTTTCGGCGCGGAAGCCGGGCTCGTCCGCCCGCAAATCATTTCCGGGACACATGCGATTACGATTTCGCTTTTCGGCGTCCTCCGCCCGGGGGATGAATTGCTATACATAACCGGAAAGCCGTACGATACGCTTGATGAAATTACAGGGGTGCACGGTAGTGGCAACGGTTCGCTGCAGGAGTTTAACATAACCTATAATTATGTAAACTTGAAGGAAGACGGCACGGTCGATTTTGAAGCGGTAAGAAAAGCGATCCATCCCCATACAAAAATGGTTGCGATCCAGCGCTCAAAAGGATATGCGTCAAGACCTTCGTTTACAGTGGATGAGATCGGGGAAATGATCCGCTTTGTAAAAGAAATCAAGCCGGATGCAGTTGTGTTTGTCGACAACTGCTACGGCGAATTTGTAGAGGAGAAGGAGCCATGCCATGTTGGCGCGGATTTAATGGCCGGTTCGCTTATCAAAAATCCGGGCGGCGGGCTTGCGAAAACGGGCGGCTATATTGTCGGGAAGAAAAAATGGGTGGAAAGCTGCGCTTACAGGATGACATCTCCCGGAATTGGCGCGGAAGCAGGAGCATCGCTTTACAGCCTTCTTGAGATGTACCAGGGCTTCTTTCTGGCGCCGCATGTGGTGGCAGAGGCATTAAAAGGTGCGGTGTTTACATCGGCAATCTTGGAAAAATCCGGGATGAATACGTATCCGAAATGGGATGCGCCGAGGACGGACCTCATCCAGTCCGTTGAATTTGGCGACCCGGACAGCATGGTCGCCTTTTGCCAGGCGATCCAGTTTGCTTCACCGGTGAATTCATATGTGACGCCATACCCGAGTGATATGCCCGGTTATGCGGACGATGTCATCATGGCAGCTGGCACGTTTATCCAGGGGGCAAGCATCGAGCTTTCCGCCGACGGCCCGCTCCGCCCGCCATACACCGCCTATGTTCAGGGCGGCCTTACGTATGCGCATGTCAAAATGGCCGTCCTGCTCGCGCTCGACCGGTTGATGGAAGAAAATCTTGTAGATCCCAGTTGAATTTTTCCCTGCTTTGATCTACGGTCGGCTGGATTTCAACCGGGCACAATGGTTCGCCCGTTTAGAACCGCCTTTTTTCAATGCGGCCAGTTGCTGGTTGTGTTATAATAACAGGATGATATTTGATGAGGTGATCGCATGAATAAGAGGCCGCATTTGCTTTTAATTGACGGGATGGCGCTCCTTTTCCGGGCTTTTTATGCCACTGCCGTGACGGGGCAGTTTATGGTGAATTCTAAAGGGATGCCGACAAACGGCGTGCAGGGCTTTTTGCGCCATTTGCTTTTGGCGGCTGAGAACAAAAAACCGACGCATGTGGCCGTTTGCTGGGATATGGGGAGCAAAACGTTCCGCAACGACCTGTACGGTGAATATAAAGCAAACCGGGACGTCCCGCCGGTTGAGATGATTCCGCAATTTGACCTGGCGAAAGAAACAGTGGAAGCTTTTGAAATTCCAAATGTCGGAGTGGCCGGGTATGAAGCGGACGACTGTCTTGGCACCCTTAGCAGCCGGTTCAAAGACGAGGCGGATATTTCCATTTTGACCGGCGACCGCGACATCTTGCAGCTTTTGGATGACCATGTGGAAGTCCATCTCCTCCAAAAAGGGTTCGGAAATTATAAAACCTATACAAAGGCGGCGTTTATGGACGAATACGGGGTGACGCCGCGGCAGTTTATCGATGTAAAAGCGCTGATGGGCGATGCAAGCGACGGGTATCCGGGTGTGAAGGGGATCGGTGAAAAAACAGCGTTTAAGCTCGTCAGCCGGTTTGGAAACATCAGCGGCATTTTGGAGCATCTCGGGGAGCTCACCCCGTCGCAGCAGAAAAAAATCGAAGCGGGATTGGAGATGCTGCACCTGAGCAGAAAACTTGCTGAAATCCGTTGTGATGTGCCTGTGGCTTTTTCTTTGGAAGAAGCGCGGTTTGGCCAGATTCCTGAAACGTTTATGGAACTGATGGAGGAACTGGAATTAAAAATGGTAAAACGCCATTTGGTTACAGCGCGGATAAACGCAAGCTTCATTTCTTAACCACTTTGCCCGGTTTAATTGGGGACGGAAAGTGGAAAAACAGCATTCAGGACAAGAATGCTGTTTTTCTTCTCCGTTTTGCGATTGTCAGATTTTTGTATTGGACTTTTTCGCGCGGTTTTCAAGGGTTGTTTTTGGGTCCGGCGCGAATGCCGCATCCTGTGCGATTCCTTGCGGCGTAACGGAATTTGCCGCTTTACCGCGGTTTGTATTGTCTTTTTTAGCCATCCTGATCACCTCTTGTTATAGCATGCCCAAATTCGGGGAAATTTTGATAAAGGGATCCCCGGGAAAGTCAGGCGTGCCGCAATGGATAAATGCACGTGCAATGCGGATGGGAAAGCTGGCGGAAAGAAAGAAGGGATAAAGATGGAAAGAAAACAACTCATCCGGGAAGTGGATGAAATATTAAAGACGTATTGTGAAGGCTGTTTTTTAAAATCGCATTTCCGGAAAACACGTGGGAAAAAATATGCCCACCAGTTTTGCATCCGGCAATGCACGGTAGGCGAAAAGCTGAAAAAATACGGCGACCGGTTATCGTGACGGGTGTTACAAAATGCGGGAAACAGGCGGCACCCGAAAACGGTTGCGCGTCTTGCCGTATTAAATCGAACAAAGTCGGCTCAGACAACAGGCGTGGCGGAAGACATCGCAGACTGTAAACAGTATACTGATGCAACAACCGGAAAAATGCCACAATCCGGTATTGTGAGGACTTACACAAATGCAGAAAAATAAAAGGCTGGCATAAAAGCCAGCCTCGTTGCATTCTATGATTTATGAAAGTTTTGTTACATTCGCTGCCTGAGGTCCGCGGTTGCCTTCAACGATGTCGAAAGAAACAGCTTGGCCTTCTTCCAATGTTTTGAATCCTTCACCTTGAATAGCGGTGAAATGAACGAAAACATCGTCTCCACCTTCAACTTCAATGAACCCGTAGCCTTTTTCGTTATTGAACCATTTTACTTTACCGTTTTGCATTTCTTAATCCTCCTAAATCAAAAGCACGTTCGTGCCAAAAAATGTTGCATTAAACAGATGAAAAACCGCCATCAAGGTCTGGGAAATCACTTGTTTAATGTTATAATTAATATACTCCATCCGGTATGGATAGTCAAGACAAACGAATCAAAAATGAGGGAAAATTGTTGTGAATTCTTAAATTTGCAAGCGGTTTAAAACTGGCGCAGCTTTTTTCAGGAATTCTTGTACATCATCCGTGATTATAGTAAACTGATGGTATTGTTATTGTACCGGCAGACTCAATATTTGTTGTAAGAATGGGGGCCCGTGGATGCCGACACCTAGTATGGAAGACTACATTGAACAGATTTTTATTCTGATTGAAAGCAAAGGATATGCGCGTGTTTCTGATATTGCAGAAGCGCTTTCCGTTCATCCTTCATCCGTCACGAAAATGGTACAGAAGCTGGATAAGGATGATTATCTTGTTTATGAAAAATACCGCGGACTGGTCCTCACCCCAAAAGGTAAAAAAATTGGAAAACGGCTCGTCGACCGCCATCATTTGCTTGAACAGTTTTTAAGGATCATCGGGGTCGACGAAGAAAATATTTATAGAGATGTAGAAGGAATTGAACATCACCTGAGCTGGAATTCCATTGACCGGATCGGAGACCTTGTCCAATACTTTGAGGAAGATCCGGGCCGGGTGAACGACCTGAAGCGGCTTCAGGCACAAAACGAGGATTGAATTTTCCGGCCTCCCTGCCCTTGAAATGGGTGCTGGTTCCTTTTTATGCACCGGATGATGGGGCATGTTGCCTAAAAGGCTGTCTGCCGGCACGCATCAGGATTTAGAACCCTCCCTGCTTGATGCAAGCAGGGCTCTTTCCCGCCAGCCGGAAAACAAACTTCGCATGGCGCCTTTATGCAGAAAATTAGGGCTAGAGCCAAACGATTTTCCGGTATGGGTGAAAAAATCCTTTTTTCAGGTGCAATGGGCTACAGGGGTATGTAGAATAGAAGATGGAAGCAGATTTTTGATGAAGCGGAGGATTTGACATTGCCAAGCCATTCGATTGGAAAGACGGATATTGATATTGCACAGCATGCTTCGCTGAAACCGATCAAAGAAATTGCGGAAACCGTGCAGCTTGCAGAAGAAGACCTTGAATATTACGGGAAATACAAGGCGAAAATTACATATGAAAAAATCAAGCAGCTTAAAACCAAAAAAGACGGAAAATTATTTCTTGTCACTTCCATCAATCCGACGCCGGCTGGGGAAGGCAAGTCAACCGTCACAATCGGACTCGGCGATGCATTAAAACAGCTGGGCCATAAAACCGTGATTGCCTTAAGGGAGCCATCACTCGGACCGGTCATGGGGCTGAAAGGGGGCGCAACGGGCGGCGGTTATGCACAAGTCTTGCCGATGGAAGAGATCAATCTTCATTTCACAGGCGATTTTCATGCGATTACCGCTGCCAATAATGCCATTTCCGCTTTGCTGGACAATCATATCCACCAGGGAAATCGATTGCAGATTGACCAGCGCCGCATTGTCTGGAAGCGGGCGGTCGATTTAAATGACCGGGCGCTGCGCCATGTGGTCGTCGGTCTCGGCGGTCCCGGCCAGGGCGTGCCCCGTGAAGACGGATTTGACATTACGGTGGCTTCTGAACTGATGGCCGTTTTATGCCTGGCGGAAGATCTCGAAGATTTAAAAAGGCGGATTGCGAACATCGTTGTAGCCTACAATTACGAAAAGAAACCCGTGACCGTCGGTGACCTCGGAATCGAAGGCGCGATTGCCTTATTGCTGAAAGATGCTTTGAAACCGAATCTTGTCCAGACGATCGAACATACACCGGCGCTTGTCCACGGTGGCCCGTTTGCCAATATTGCGCACGGCTGCAACAGCGTGATGGCGACCAAAACCGCTTTGAAACTGGCCGATTATGTCGTCACGGAAGCCGGCTTTGGTGCCGATCTCGGTGCTGAAAAATTCCTCGACATTAAAGCGCGGGCAGCCGGCTTGAAACCGGACGGCGTTGTGATTGTCGCCACCATCCGCGCATTAAAAATGCACGGCGGGGTGCGCAAGGAAGATTTGGCGGCAGAAAATATTGCGGCTCTTGAAGCCGGGCTTTTAAACCTGCAAAAACATGTTGAAACGATCGCTTCATTCGGTCTGCCGTTTGTCGTTGCCATCAACCGGTTTATATCGGACAGTGATGCGGAAATTGCTGTCTTAGAAAATTGGTGCAGTGAACGTGGCATTCCTGTGTCGCTTACGGAAGTGTGGGAAAAAGGGGGCGCAGGTGGCATAGATCTTGCGGCCAAACTGCTGGAAGCCGCCAAACAGCCACATACATTCAGGCCGGTTTACCCGCTTGAATCAACCATTGAAGAGAAGATAGAGGCGATTGTGCGTCAGGTGTATGGCGGCCGCGGTGCCGAATTTTCCGCGAAGGCGCAAAAACAAATCCGCGAATTTGAACAATTCGGATGGGGACATCTTCCTGTTTGTATTGCAAAAACGCAGTATTCCTTATCCGATGACCCGCACAAAACGTGCCGTCCGTATGATTTTGCGATCCATGTCCGCGAACTTGTCCCGAAGCTTGGCGCCGGGTTTATCGTTGCCCTGACAGGAGACGTTCTGACCATGCCGGGTCTTCCGAAAGAACCGGCCGCTTACCGGATGGATGTTGATGCGGACGGCCGCGCATCCGGGCTCTTTTAAACGGGGGACAGGCGATGTTTGACCCAACTGCTTTTGAAAATATGAAGACTGTATTCGAAGGTGCTGCCTATGAGCTTGATTTACGAGGGGAAGCATCCATCACCGGAAGAAAAGACCTGGTCGACCTGGCGGAAATGTCCCGGGAATACCGCATTACGCTTCAGCTTCCGGAATGGCAGGAAGCAAGCGTAACGATCTGTCTTTCGGCTTCGCTCGGGCAGCTGGCGGCGGAAATACTGGATCTCGCGTCCGGCGCCAAAGCGGGTGCCAGTGCGGCCGTAACTTTTTCCTGGAAAAACAGAGACCGATCCGCTGATTATAAACAGATTATCTTTTCCGCATGGGGAAACGGCAACCGGCGCCGCATCGAGGAAAGGACTGTCCGCTCATCACGCTCGGGTGTAACCGAAGAAGTTGCCATCGATTTTGCCCGGCTGATAACGGAAGATTTAATGGATGATTTGCTTAAGATGCCCGCAGATGCCGTGAAGACTTTGCGCCGGATGAGGGTCTAACAAAAGCTGCATGCTCTGTCGTGCAGCTTTTGGCTTGCTTGCCCAAAAAACATGATAAAATGAAGGCAAAGAAAGGGGCATTTATGTATAAACATCCGGTTCTTTTACAGATTGAACAGTTCGCCCGCGCTTTCCACAGCGGAGATGCTTCCGGTCATGACTGGCACCACATTAGGCGTGTCCGCGGGCTTGCACTCTATATTGCGGAAAAAGAGGAAAAAGGTGATCGATTTATCATTGAAGCTAGCGCCCTTTTGCACGATATTCCGGACGTAAAGCTGAACGCGGACAACCAGAAAGGGGCGAAAAAACTGAAGGCCTTTTTAAACAGCCTGCCGCTAGCGGAATATCAAAAAGAGCAAATTCAAAATATCGTTGCAAGCATTTCTTTTAAAGGCGGCAATGAAACAGAACTGTTGCATTTTGAGGCAATGGCTGTCCGTGATGCCGACCGGTTGGATGCAATCGGGGCAATTGGGATCGCTCGCGCATTCGCATACGGCGGAAAAAAGGGTCAGCCGCTCTATGACCCGGAACTGCCAGTGAGAAAACAAATGACTGAAGAAGAATATCGAAACGGGAAAACTTCCTCGATCCATCATTTTTATGAAAAGCTATTACTTTTAAAAGATAGGCTGTACACTGAGACGGCGAAAAAACTTGCAGAAGAACGCCACTACTTTATGGAGCAGTTTTTACAGGAATTTTTCAAAGAATGGAATGTTGAACGATGAAAATATTTCAAGCTCAGGGACTGACAAAATCTTACGGGGAAAAAGTGCTGTTTGGTGATCTTTCTTTCCACATTGGGGAACAGGAACGGATCGGCCTTGTCGGCGTCAATGGCACCGGAAAATCGAGCCTGCTGAAAATCATTGCGGGACAGGATGAAGCGGATAGCGGGGAACTGAGCACGCCGAACGATTATACCATTGGTTATTTGCCGCAGGAGCCTGAACTGAATCCGGCCTTCACGGTCCTTGAACAGGTATATAAAAGCGAGTCTCCAATTATGGCGCTTTTACGTTCCTATGAAGAGGCGCTGCTTGAAGTCGGGAAGGATCCGGGAAATGCAGACAAACAGGATCGATTGTTCCGGCTGCAAAAAGAAATGGATGCCGGCGGTGCATGGGAAGCCGGCGCCAATGCACAGACGGTCCTTTCAAAACTTGGCATCCGCGATTTGGACAGAAAAATTTCGGGATTGTCAGGCGGACAGAAAAAGCGGGTCGCCCTTGCCCGGGTATTAATGGAAACACCCGATTTGTTGATTTTGGATGAGCCGACCAACCATCTCGACTATCCGGCTGTCAAGTGGCTGGAAGCATTTATTGCAAAATATCCCCGTTCTGTCCTGTTTGTGACACATGACCGCTATTTCCTCGACCGGGCGGCAAACCGGATTTTCGAGCTTAATGGTGGAAAACTGTACAGCTACAAAGGGAATTACCAGGATTTTATGGAAGCAAAAGCGCAGCGGGAAGAAGCGCAACTGCAGCAGGAAGAAAAACGGAAAAATTTGTACAGGCGGGAGCTTGCCTGGATGAAGCGCGGGGCAAAGGCGCGTTCGACAAAACAAAAAGCAAGGATCGGGCGTTTTGAAGAACTGGAATCCAGCCTCGGTAAAAGCCCCCGGCAGCAGGAAGCCGATATCGCTTTGTCCGGCAGCCGCCTCGGCAAACAGGTTTTTGAACTGCAGCATGCTAATAAAGCGTTCGGTTCAGAGACGATTCTAAAGGATTTCAACCTGCTCGTAAAGCCTGGTGACCGGATCGGCATCGTCGGGAAAAATGGAAGCGGAAAATCAACTTTGATGAACATTCTCGCTGGCAGGATTCCGCTCGATTCCGGGGAACGCCTCACCGGGCAGACCGTCAAAATCGCGTATTACCGTCAGGAAACGCCAGGCATGAATGAAGATAAGCGGATGATCGAGTATATACGGGAAGCGGGGGATACGGTGACAACAAAAGACGGGGAAACGATTTCCGCCGCGCAAATGCTGGAAAGATTTCTTTTTGACATGCACACGCACGGCACCCCGGTCAGAAAACTGTCGGGCGGCGAAAAGCGCAGGCTGTATTTGCTCAGGCTTCTGATGTCGCGGCCAAATGTGCTGCTTTTGGACGAACCGACGAATGATCTCGATACGGAGACGCTTACCGTGCTTGAAGATTATATCGGAGAGTTTCCGGGCGTCGTCATCTCGGTTTCACACGACCGCTATTTTCTTGATAAAACCGCGGAGCAGCTGCTTATTTTTGAAGGCGGCGGCAAAATCAGCCGCTTTTTTGGCCGTTACAGCGACTACCTCGAAATCGCGCATGAAACGCCGGCACAGGAGGAAAAAACGGATGTGCCGAAGTCTAAACGGGAACCGAAACGAAAAAAATGGTCTTACAATGAGCAGCGGGAATGGGAAGAGATAGACGAAAAAATTGAAGCATGCGAGCAAGCCATTGCCGCACTGAACGAACAATTGGAACAAGCCGGCTCCGATTTTGTCAGGGCCCAGGACATTTCAAAAGCGCTCGAAGAAGAAAACGAGCGGCTGGAAGGCCTTATTGAACGCTGGAGCTATCTTTCCGAGCTGCAGGAAAAAAACGACAACTAACTTTTTCTGAGGAAGGCGACCCGTTTTTTGCCGGAAAAGCGTGACAGTTGGTCCGTCGCTTTCCGGGCTGGAGGAATGGGCGGCAGCCGGAAACATGCTTTTTGAAAGGAAAAAAGGGCGAGCCGGCGAACGCGCGAAAGATGTTTCCCATTTTTAAGGTACGCTTGATATTTATGAAAAGAATCAACTCATTCGTGTATCCACTGTGTTTATGTTAAAATGCAAGTAGACTGGATGGGAAAGGCGGTGTGGAAATGAAAATTAAAGCGATTGAACCAACGCCGAGCCCGAATACGATGAAAGTCGTATTGACGGAAGCACTGCCGGACGGCGCCCGCAGCAATTATAAGAAAGGGCAGGAAGAAGGGGTGCCGCCTGTGATCCGCCGTATCCTTGATATCGATGGCGTGAAAGGCGTATACCATGTTGCGGATTTTCTCGCGGTGGAGCGGCATGGTAAAACGGACTGGCAGGACATTTTGCCGAAAGTGCGTGAGGTGTTCGGGGAGGCGGAAACAGAAACCGGAAACAGCCCTCGTGCCAATGAGCATTTCGGGGAAGTCCAGGTGTTTGTCCAGATGTTTAAAGGCATTCCGCTCCAGGTCAAACTGACGGACGGGGAACAGGAAAAACGTTTCGGGCTGCCGGCTTATTTTGCCGAGGCGCTTGCCGCTGCGCAACTGGAAGGCGACAATTATGTTTTCTTGCGGAAATGGAAAGACTTCGGCGTGCGATACGGAGAGATGCAAGAAATCGGTGCGGAAGTCACAGAAGAAATCATTGCCGCTTATCCGAAAGAAAGGCTAAACCGGCTTGTAAATGAAGCGCAGCATCCGGAGCAGGTTCCCACTGCCAAAAAAAGGCTGAAATTAACGCCCGGCATGCTGGAAACGGATGACTGGCGCAAAAGGTACCGGCTCCTTGAACAAATGGAAGACCCAGATCTTTCCGACCTGCCTGTCCTTGAGAAAGCCTTGGAAGATGAAAAACCATCGATCAGGCGGCTTGCCGTTGTTTATTTGGGCATGGTGAAAGACAAGCGGGTACTGCCGCTTTTATACCGTGGTCTGCATGATGCGAATGCAAGCGTGCGGCGGACGGCAGGCGACTGTCTTAGCGATCTCGGGTTCAAAGAGGCATGCGGGGAAATGGCAAAAGCGCTCAAAGACAAAAGCAAAATTGTCAGGTGGCGCGCCGCCATGTTTTTATACGAAGCGGGTGACGAAGCTTCTCTACCGGCTTTAAGGGAAGCGGAAAACGACCCTGAATTTGAAGTCAGGCTCCAGGTCAGAATGGCGATTGAGCGGATTACAAAAGGCGAAGAAGCAAAAGGCTCGGTCTGGAAGCAGATGACAGAAGCAAGGCAAATCCAGCCATAATTAAAGGAGGACATCAACATGTCAATGGCATATGAAGAATACATGCGGGCGCTTATTACCCCGATGAGGGAAGAATTGACGGCAAACGGGTTTACGGAACTGCGTACACCGGAAGAAGTAGAGGCCTATATGGAAAAAGCGGAAGGCACCACGCTGGTTGTCGTGAACTCGGTGTGCGGCTGCGCAGCCGGGCTTGCGCGTCCGGCAATTGTTGAGGCAATCCGGACGGCTGAAAAGAAGCCGGACCATCTTGTTACGGTATTTGCCGGCCAGGACAAAGAAGCAACGGCAAAAATGCGTGAGTATTTTACCGGCATCGAACCCTCCTCCCCTTCTGTGGCGCTGCTTCAAGGGAAAGAAGTGGCCCATTTTATCCCGAGAAGCGATATCGAAGGGCATGAAGTCGAAGAAATCATCGAAAATCTGCATGCTGCTTTTGACCAACACTGCGCATAAAATTGCGGCCCCGTTTGCATCATTCCGGTTGCAAAATGGGGCCTGTTTTTTCTGTGTAAATATTATATAATAAATACATATTCGAACTGTTGGGATATGGAGGGGATCACGTGAAAAACTGGCTGAAAAAATCAATGGTTATCCTTGTTTCTGTTTTAACATTCGGCCTTGTCCCCCCTTCCCATGCAATCTGGAATCATCTCTATAAAACTGGCAATGAAACGGCGGAAACGACTTCTGCTTATTCCAATCGGACGGCTGCCACAAGCCGCAAGATTGACAGTGCCGCGCTTGCTCGGTCATTCGTTGAAGATGCAGAAAAACGGGCTTATCTGAAATTCGGGGAAAGGATCAGGCCTGTTATTGAAGACGAGTTCCGTGCTGCCGTTTTGCCAAACATTCAAACCGCCATCGCGGAAACGCTGCAGGAATACCCGCAGGACAAACTACCGCTGCTCGCTGTTTCAGACCAGCCGAGTGCGGGAACCGGTGAAAAAATGTTTCATATTTACAATACGGAAACAAATAAAGACATCATCCGTTTCCATGTCCGGCGCGACCATCCGCCCGGCGACGGCTACTATTTTAATTTCCATTACCATGTAGCCTTTGACCATTTCCAAACGCACCGCCACCTTGGCACCATTTACTGGGGCAAAAACATGCCGCCGCAATGGATGAAAGGATAAAGGCGGGTTGAAGAACGCTTGTCGCGGCAGCAGCTGACAGCGCTGCAACGGATAAAAGACTAAAGCGGTGTGGAAGACGGACACCTCATCCAGTCGAACATTTCATGCGCTTTTTGCAAACGCAGTGAATACAGCACCGGCAGAAGGATGTAAAATGAGCGAAACATGGCTTCTTTGTTGCCGGCCGCAAAAAGGAATAATTATGCAAATGGATGGTTTTGCCCCATTGTAAAAACTGGATTTCAATTTATATAACGCAATTTTCCAGGATAGAAACCCGGATATTTGAATGACAAAGGATGGAATCATGATGAAACAATATTTAGATCTTTGCCGCGAAGTGCTTGAAAACGGCGTCAAAAAAGATGACCGGACCGGTACCGGAACGATCAGCGTTTTCGGCCATCAAATGCGGTTTCATCTGGAGGACGGTTTTCCGCTTCTGACAACTAAGAAACTGCATTTGAAATCGATTATTTATGAACTGCTCTGGATGCTTGAAGGAGATACGAATGTAAAATACCTCCAGGAAAACGGCGTCCGCATTTGGAATGAGTGGGCAGATGAAAACGGCGACCTCGGCCCGGTTTACGGGAAACAATGGCGTTCATGGCAAACCCGGGACGGGCGGACGATCGACCAGATCACCCAGGTCATTGAACAAATCAAAACCAATCCGGATTCCAGGCGCCTGATCGTTAACGCATGGAATGTTGGGGAGATTGACAGGATGGCCCTGCCGCCGTGCCATTGCTTTTTCCAGTTTTATGTGGCAAACGGCAAGCTGTCATGCCAGCTGTACCAGCGTTCGGCCGATATTTTCCTCGGCGTGCCGTTTAACATTGCTTCTTACGCGCTGCTTACGATGATGATTGCGCAGGTTACGGGGCTGGAACCGGGGGACTTTGTCCATACGCTTGGCGATGCCCATATTTACTTGAACCATATCGAACAAGTGAAGCTGCAGCTGACACGGGAGCCCCGCAAGCTGCCGAAAATGGTTTTGAATCCTGAAGTAAAAGACATTTTCTCCTTCCGGTACGAAGATTTTACATTAAAAGATTACAATCCGTATCCGCACATCCCGGGGAAGGTGAGTGTATGATTTCCTTTTTATGGGCGGAAGATGAAAAAGGCGTGATTGGAAAGAACAATGCGCTTCCGTGGCATCTTCCCGAAGACTTGAAGTATTTTAAAAACATAACAATGGGTCATCCGGTTGTCATGGGAAGGCGGACGTTTGAATCGATCGGAAAGCCGCTTCCCGGCAGAACGAATATTGTGATGACGAGAGACCCGGATTTTAAGGCCCAAGACTGCGTCGTTGTCGCAGGCAAAACAGAACTGTTAAAATGGGCGGATGCACATGGCGGTGAGATTTTTGTCACGGGCGGCGCGGAGATTTTTGCCCTGCTGCTTGAGGAAGCGGAAAAATTGTACCGGACGAAAATACATGCTGACATGGAAGGCGATACCTATTTTCCGCCTGTTGACTGGGAGGAGTGGGAAATAGCTTCCAGCACAAAAGGGATAAAAAACGAAAAAAATCCTTATGACTACGAATTTCAAGTATTTGTACGGAAAAGGTAAAAAACCATGGAAACATTCCCATGGTTTTTTCTCTGTGCCATCAGACATAAAATAAAATCGTGAAGTACATAAACGCGCTTCCGGCAATGACAAAGATATGCCAGATCGCATGGGAGTAAGGAAGGTTTTTCCATGTGTAGAACACGGCGCCTACCGAGTAGCAGATCCCACCTGAAAAAAGGAGCCAGAATCCCGGAGCCGTAAGCCCTTTATACAAAGGCTCAATCGCAATGAGGATCAGCCAGCCCATGATTAAGTAAAGCATTGTGGACAATAATTTAAAGCGGTGAATGAGAAAACATTTTCCGGCAATGCCAATGGCAGAAACTCCCCATACGACCGAAAACAGTACCCATCCCAAAGTGCCATGCAGTGTAATCAGCACAATCGGCGTATACGTTCCGGCAATTAACAAGTAAATGGCAGAATGGTCCAGAATCGCGAGAAATGTTTTCACTTTCGTCCAGTAAAAGCTGTGCAGCAGTGTGGAAAACAAATACAAAAGCAGCATGGAAACCCCGAAAACAAGAAAACTTCCTAGATAGAGCGGGTTATTCTTTTCTGCGGCGAAAACGACGAGTATAACCATCGCCGGAATGCTGAGCAGAAAACCGATGCCATGCGTAACGGCATTGGCCAGTTCCTGTTTCCAGGATGAAAGCAGTGTTGAAGTTGTCAAAAATTTAAACCACCTTCGTCTTTAAGCTTCTCTTTATTATAGGGTTTTGCGGGGCAATCTGCAATGGAAACAACTTGCGTCTTTAGCGGGTGCAATTTTATGCATTCATCAGCAGAAGATCCCGTTTTTCATGTTATAATGGGTACATTGTAAATTCAGAAAGGCTAAGTGGTGTCAAAAATGAAAAAATGGTTCATTCCTCTTCTCGCTTCCGTTGCGCTTGCTTTATCGGGCTGTTCACACGGCATAACCGGCCTGTTGTTTAAACCGGCAAGCAACGAAAAAAAGATGGTGCCCGTTCCGCTGCACATCGTCTCGATCGGGGACTCCCTGACTGAAGGCGTAGGCGACAGCAAAGGGCGCGGCGGTTACACCTATTACTTGAAAAATGAACTGGACGCCTTAAAGGGTGTGAAAAAAACCACCATTGCCAATTATGGCGTAAAAGGGAACCGGACCGACCAATTGCTTGCCCGGCTCCAGGATGAAAAAATTCGGAAGTCCATCAAGGATTCAGATGTTGTTATGATTACCATCGGCGGCAATGATATGATGAAAGTGCTCCGTGAAAATATTTCCAATTTAAACAAGCAGGAGTTTGAGGCGGCCATTCCAGGGTACAAACAACGGCTCGATCAAATTTTCCGCCGCATCCGCGCGATCAATCCGGATGTAAAGATTGCGCTCGTCGGGCTCTATAACCCTTTTTCGAAGTGGCTGACCGATATAAAAGAAGTGGAACAAATGCTTGCAGCCTGGAATGATGCCAGCAAAGAGGTGGCATCGCGCTATAAAAATACCATTTTTATCCCAGTTGCAGATATTTTTGAGAACAACGAAGATGAATTGCTTTATGACGATCATTTCCATCCGAACGATGAAGGGTATAAACGGATGTCGAAACGGATTTACCGGTATCTCCTGAAAGGGAATTTTTTGGGGATTCCAAAATAGCAAAGTGGTAAAGGAATGATGCTTGCGTGAAAAGAAACCCATGGAAAATCGCTTTTTTTGCACTAGCTTCACTGGTTGTGGCCTTTGTACTCGTGCTTTCCTTTTTTCTTTTTGTGCCGGATGGCCACGTGCCCAAACCGGAAAAAACCGGAAAAACGATTGATTTGCGGGTAGAGACAAACAAGGCGGACTTAACGGCGCTCATTAACCGTTATTTGCGGGAAGAAAAAATAAAAGGGAAAGTGCTTTTAAATGATGAAGTCGTCTACTATGGAACTGTCGGGGTGTTTTCCGAAAAAATGCAGTATAAGATGACGTTTAAGCCGAAAGCGTTAAAGAACGGGGATCTCGTTTTAAAACAAAAATCGGTATCCCTCGGTTCCGTCCATCTCCCGGTATCCTATATTTTAAAATTCGTCAAAACGACCTACCATCTGCCGAAATGGGTGATCATCCAGCCGGGCGAAAAACTGGTGTATGTCCAGCTGCAAAATATGAAGCTGGAAAACGGCGCCAAGGTGAAAGTCAACGAATTTGATTTGCAGCATGATGACATCTCGTTTACACTTGGATTTCCAAAATAAAGCAAAAAGCCGGCCTTTAAAAGCCGGCTTTTCAATATGCCACAGAAGGTTTCGCCGCCGCCTGTGTACATGATACGGATTTTAAACGATCTTGACGCGGACGTAAACGGCACCAAAACACTTGTCTGGGCGCATTACACGGGTTTTAAACGATCCTTAACCCTTTCGGATAAAAGTTTTTCAAAATGCCGCCCGCTTCTTTGCTCCAGCCGAGCGGAAAACCGTCCACCGTGATCAAGATCCAGCCGCGGTTCTCGCTTGTTCCCGGTAGTGTCTCCCCTTTTAAATAGCGGATGCATTCACTGCTTTCGGCGCGAAGGTCCATCCGGTGTTTGCATTGTCCGGCTTTCAGGGAAAGCGCGAGCGCGTGATTCGGTTCAAATCGATTTTTTTTGAAAGTACCGAGATGCAGGCCGCACCGGACAAGATGGAGCCCCTTTAACTGCGGGCAGTTAAAAGGCAGCAGGAAAAGCTCGTTTTTATACAGAAAAAAGGAGCGCCTGCCCGGGTCAAAATGCTCGAGGGTGTTTTTGGCAAAGGTTGTCCAGTCTTTTTCCTGTTGCTTTGAAAGCTTCATGCCCTTTTCAAGCGGCACCTTTTGCCCCGTTTCCTCCGCGTGTTTGCGCATTTTTGCAGCAAAATGTCCTTCGCCTGTTAAGCGGTGCGGCCATCAACGCGCCGCATTGGACAACTCTTTCCGCTTTTCTGTTGCCCATTCCGGCTTTCCCGGTCCATCGCCGTGTTCATGGGGAATCGG
>NZ_JARTJQ010000108.1:0-6152 GCF_036225245.1 Weizmannia sp. CD-2023 | reverse complement strand
AGAATTCGGCAGCTTCAATACTTGCTCTGCTTCGTCTGGGTCCAGCATTTGAATGTTTTCCATTACTTCCGCCTCCTCTTTTTCGTTTAATTTTAAATAATAATCAAAGAAACCGTGTAACAGCCTCATTTTTGCAGGGTCAAGTTCCATTCGGGCCAGCATCCGCAGAAACTCCAGTTTGACCTGCACCCGTTCTTTTTCTGTATACCCCATTTTGCTTAATAATGCCGCAGCAACAGGGTTGTCGCTCCGGATATAATTTCTCCAATTTTGCTTCATCAGATGAATGGATAAATAGTGAAAACGAAGAATTTCAATGTTGTGGAACGCAAAGATGTATGTATCAGGGGTTTCTGTTTTCTCCTCATAACTAAATACAGCAATCGGCAATACCGGTTTCCGGTGCCGGAGATTGATCATCATGTAATAACGAAACATGCGTTCAGGAAAAGATTTCTCGTAATACGACTGCGGCTCTACATGGATGAGAATCACCGTGTCTTTCCCTTTTACCTTTGTTTCGGCAAGAATATCAACCCGTTTTTGCTCACCGCCCGGAAAGTCCGTAAACTGTTCCTGCGACAAAAACCGCACCCGGCGGTAGTCGAGATCAGCTGACACATCCGGGAAAAACGCCTCCATAAACTCCTGAAAAAAGTTTTGGATCAGCTCCTTAAAAAAACGATCATGCACGTGATAACCGGCATGTTTTTCCATTACCAGTTCCAATGGCAGCACTCCTTTTCTTATTTTTCAGTTTTATTATAAAGGACAAACGTTCGTTTTTCAATACCGGCTTATCTTTTTTTATAAACAAAACCGACTTTCACATTGTTTGCCTCCCTGCTTTCAAAACTTCAGACTACCCTGCAGAATGAGCTTTTTTTACCGTTACCAGAATCAAGAAAGTACCACTGCTTGCAAGTCTTTTAATTGAACTTTACTTTTTTCGACGAACGAAAAATTTTTTCGATTCCATAACCCATAAAGCAAAAATAAGCCCAAAAACGAATGCGTTCATAACCGGAATATCAAGAAAGCGCAGCATACGGAATTTTTCGTAAAAGAAAAAATGGTGCCAATAAAAGCCAAAATTCATTCCTATTACTTGTCCAAATAGAACTCCTGTGAGACTGACTTTGTTTTTTGGAGGTGAAACCCCTTTCTGTTCTAAATGCCAATTGATTTCTTTTGCGCGGTTAAAAGCTTGCCAAAGACAAAAACAGAGTACGGATGGATAAAACATGCCCCATTCATAATTAATCACATGATGCCCATTTTCAAAGTTCTCTTGGAATGCATAAATAATGGCCAAATTCAAACGGGACTGATGGTTAATGGTCAATTCCAAAGCCATAAAAAGAAAACCGAGCAAATAGTCACCGTTATAAAATTGACCAAATCCAGGCAATGCAAAAGACCACAAGAGTGCCGCAACCGGGGACTTATAATTTGTTGGCTTTTCCAAAAAGCATACTTCCTTTATTTCAATTTCTTTTTTGTTTCTTGTTGAGTATGTACGAAACGCTAAAGGATCTACTTTTTATCGTGTTTATCACAAAGAGACTCAATCCAGTGGCCTAAGGCAGCACAAATAGAGCCGATCACCAGCCCATTAATCACTGGCAAATCGAGAACACGCAAACATCCGAGCAACCTGAAAAAAGAGAAGTGCCAGAAGAGGCCAAAGTGGAAACCCGCCAACATGCCGAAAAAGAAACCGGTTAAATGTGTTGCTTTTTTTGGCTTTTTTACCCCCAATGATGCCAATCTCCGGTTAATGGATACCGACTGGTTAAAGGCTTGCCACAGGGAGAAGCAGTAAACGGCAGGAAAAAAATCCCCCACTCGGGATGGAATCGTTCGCTGGCCATGCCAAAATTTCCTTTGAACGCAACGTAAACCGACATATTCAAGTTCGACCCGAAATTGATGACTGCCGTACAAAGCATGAGCAGAAATCCGATAAAATAATCACCGTTGTAAAGCTGCCCGAAGCCCGGAAAGGCAGCCGACCACAGCAGGGCAGAAAGGGGGGACTTATACAGTTTTCTTTCATTCATTATTTTCACCTATGAGGTATTGTATGTATTTTCTGCTGTATCATACTGTCAGGAAAACTCGCACAGTATTTTTTCTAAATTGTCATGACAGGAAATCATTTTCATAATATTCTAATAGGTACAGTGGATCAACTACTAGGACGGTAAAAATGCTGTGAACGATATGATAAAAGCGCAACAGAATTGGAAATGAAACCGATCAAAAAGATAAGGGGTTACCAACACAGTTTTTTCCGCTCTTAATGATATTTGCCTTCATTGGTGGCAACAGCGGTTTAATGCTCGCCAAACGGGGGAATTAAGCTGCAGAACCGTAACGGCCGGGTTGGTTGCCACTCGGCTTCTTCCTTTTTAAGAAAATAATCATCCCGCTTGCCAAGGAAACGAGACGATAGATCAGTGAAATGTAAATATAGAGTATAGTAAAAAAATTGCCTTTGTGATATACTTATGCTATACGCAACAAAGGGGGAAAGACGATGGATGAAATTTTGAAGCAGATTCTTAGTGAACTAAAGGATTTAAAAAGTGATGTCTCCAGCTTAAAAGCAGGCCAGGATCGGTTGGAAAGCGATGTCTCCAGCTTAAAGAATGATGTCTCTGGGTTAAAGAATGATGTCTCTGGGTTAAAGAATGATGTCTCCAGCTTAAAAGCAGGCCAGGAACGCATCGAAACCAAAGTTGACAATCTTACGTTAGAATTACGAAGCAACTTTAAATTTACAAATGATAAACTGGAAGAGCACAAAAAAGTTTTTACTGTTGTTTCAAATGAACTGAAAGGCGTAAAAGGCGATATCGAATTTTTAAGTGAAAAAGCCGGCAAGCATGACACTAAAATTAATCATATTTTGAATATGCTGAGAGATTAAAGGACATGCACCCCGCATTTTCCGGGTGTTTTTTATGTGCGCCTGTTTACCCGCTACCATTCTTTCCGTACGATCGATATTTTTAATGATCGAGAAAGACCATCTGAAAAAGCCTCCGAGAATAAATTTTTAACTAGCGGATTACCGACAACGAAAGAAAAGGCTTGGTGGGATATAAAATTGCACTGGATCATGACGTAACATATCTTCACCTCCTATTCAGCTCATTTCCAAAACCAGAAAAACTTTACACGTACGGAAAAATTGATCAATTGCATCTTTCGGGATTCATGTTATAATAGGATATGCAGGCCAGTAATAAGTAAAATCTGAAGCGCCCTTTTATATCGGGGACGTTACGGATTCGACAGGGATAGATCGAGCTCAAGCTGCGAGCCGGGGGGTCGTCCCCGTAACAACGCAACGCCTAAAAATAACTGGCAAATCTAACACTAAACTCGCTTTAGCTGCCTAATAAGCGCTAAGCGGATCCTCCCTCCATCGCCCACGTGGTAGGGTAAGGGTCTCAACTTCAGTGGGATACGCCGGCTGTCCTCCGCCTGGGGACGAAGGAAGAGACCAATCAGGCTAGCGTACCGGACGCCCGCCAATAGGCAGATGGCTGCGCGAAATGCGAATATATCGGCTACGCTCGTAGACGCTTGAGTGGCGATATTTCTGGACGTGGGTTCGACTCCCACCGTCTCCATTTTAAGAAAAATAAAGAACGGGATAAAAAGTCCGTGAACCCTTGATATGACTGGGTTTACGGGCTTTTTGTTTTTGTGGAGAATGGGGAAGGAAACAGACGTTTCGGCAAACTTTTTGCATTAATTTTGCATTCCGAATGGCAATGTCTCTATCACGTGAGGTCCACTGATTTTAGCCAGTGCCAATATCCTTATATTATCGAGGAATTTTTTCTTTCTCTCGCTTTATTTGTTTTCATCGAATCTCAAGCATCTTTACAGGGGAAGCAAAAATCATGGCGGTCTATCCACCAGTATTACGGCATGAAAAAAGCGCTTCTCTCCACCATTAAAGCCATTGGAACGGAACGGCGTGCCAAAGTTATTTGGGATACACAGGGAAGCGGAAAAATCTATTCGATGGTATTTTTAGCCGGAAACCTTGTCAAAAGCGAGGAGCTGAAAAATCCGACAATTGCCCAACGCTCGGCAATGCAGTTAAAACAGCCAGGCAGCCAAGTCAGCAGGATTGAAAGTCAATATTAATACTTTTGAACATAAAAATGTGATGAGAACCGTATTGATTTCCAGACCGGAATCCTGCACTATTAAAGTAAGGTTCCAAATTTTTATGATGGGAAAAGGTGGTCATTGACATGGCAGATTTTAAATATGAAATCAAAGAAACAATCGGAACAATTTCTGAATCTCCAAAAGGATGGACAAAAGAACTGAACTTAGTCAGCTGGAACGGAAAGGCGCCGAAATTTGATCTGCGTGACTGGGCGCCGGAACATGAGAAAATGGGGAAAGGGATTACGCTGAATACGGATGAACTGAAGGCGCTGAAGGACTTACTGAATCAGATGGAATTATAAAGGATGCTCTTAAAAGTCTGAAACGTCATTTGGGCGGCTTCTTTTCAGTACGGCTGTCCCGATCCTGCTTTCGGGACAGCCTCAGGATTTTTATTTTGTTAATGAAAGTGCTGGCACAATTTTATCTGCAATCGGGCTACCGATGCCGGTGACGAGATCATAACCGGCTGCTGCGGCATAACCGTTGCTTCCGGTTTGAATATCATGGTAATTCGCAGTATAGCCGCTGCTTCCGGTTGTGCCGGCGGTATTATAAACAGTGCTAAGGACTTGTGCACTTGATAAGGATTGCGTGCGTCCTTCATTTGCCAGTGCGATGAGCGCTCTCCAGGCAGGTGCACTAAAGCTTGTTCCGCCAACTTGGAACCAGCCGGATTGGCCATTGTCTTTTGTGCTGGAGTAGACATAGACACCTGTGTTCGGATCCGCATCAAAAGATACATCCGGGATACCGCGTTTTGCGCCGACGATACTTGTCCAACCGGATTGATAGGAAGGCCGGCTTTCGTAAGTGCTGGTAGCCCCTCCAGAACCTGACCATGCAGATTCACTACCGTACTGGCCAGCGCTGGTCAAATTTAAAGTTGTGCCGCCCACCGCAACAACATTCGGTGAGGATGCAGGCCACGAACTGCCGCTCCCGTTATCTCCGGAAGAAGCGAGGTAAGTAATGCCGGTATGATTAAAATGACTGTTATAGGAAGATTCGGTTGAAAATTCTGACCCTCCCCAGCTGTTAGAGACAACGGTTGCTCCATGACTTGTTGCGTAATCTTCTGCTGCCAGTAAATTAGTGATTGAAGCGGATTTAGCAGCAACTACCATAATTTTTGCACTCGGGGCAAGCGCGTGTGCCCATTCAACATCAAGGGCTGTTTCGAGCGCCCAACCCTCGTCTTTTTTAGGTTTGCCGCCTGGATAAGCGACTTCAATGTTGGCGCTTGGAAGTCCGAACTGCTGGTCGAACGTGTTGAGGTCGCTGGTAATGGTCGGGCTGCCATACGCTTCGATCAGCGCGATGGTCTGGCCGGCACCTGTCTTGCTTAATTGATCAATGCCGTAAGCCTTTTTGATTTGTGCTGGTGAGTAAACAGTTGAGACAGCATTTGGATGAATCCCGTTTGAGTTGTGTTTGTAATGAAGCGGATGATGTGCAACCCAGCCTTTTACCCTATCGGCTGCTGCTATTGTTTTTGCACTGGCAGTCGTGGCTGTGGCAGCTGTTCCCGCAAATAGCGTAATCGATGCGGCAATAAAGCAAATTTCCAGTTTTTTTACCAGTTTTTTCAACTTGATCCCTCCTGATTTTGTAAGAATGGCAGCAAAAAAGAAAAAAATCCTCACCTCCTTGCTTGAACCTGCTATTTTTGTTGAAGGATGGAAGAATCATAGATTGCGGGGAATACCACGTATCCTGTTGCGTATGTGTAAAATTTTACTCGAAGGGGCAAATGAGTGGAAAAAAATGGGAAGACGCTCTATCATCTAATTGTACACTTCAAGATGAACATCTAGAGAGAGAGGTCTTCCCATGGATATTATATTAATAATTGCTGGATTATTAAAGGATACAAAGAGTCTTATCGAATTTGAAGAACAAATTAAAATTCTGATGCAGAAGGTTTTTACACAATGGGTTGGGGATGTATT